>NZ_JBHRSA010000057.1:0-123472 GCF_042643145.1 Virgibacillus xinjiangensis | reverse complement strand
GACGAATACTAATCGATCGAGGACTTAACTACATTCTTTTACGATGTCACGGTATTGCCTCTTATTTAGTTTTCGAGGTATAAATACAAAGCGCAAGCTTTATATATAACCTTATATAATAAGTGGTCTGGCGGCGATGGCGGAGAGGTCACACCTGTTCCCATGCCGAACACAGAAGTTAAGCTCTCCAGCGCCGATGGTAGTTGGGACTTTGTCCCTGCGAGAGTAGGACGCTGCCAGGCTTCTTTTATCATCTTCCTATATATTATTGTATAGGATTTTGTCAAACAACATATAATGTAAACAGCAATAAATACTTCATTATTATTCCACAGTAGCTCAGTGGTAGAGCTATCGGCTGTTAACCGATCGGTCGCAGGTTCGAATCCTGCCTGTGGAGCCATTCTTATGCTTCCATAGCTCAGTAGGTAGAGCACTTCCATGGTAAGGAAGGGGTCAGCGGTTCGAGTCCGCTTGGAAGCTCTATATAAAAAAAGCCTGTATATTATACAGGCTTTTTTTTATCTGTTCAGAACTGATTACGAAATAATAAAACTAAGATGGTGTGATTTCTACTATTGATGCATATGCAACTTTATATAGGATGATTATATCTATCTCCAGTTTGCGATTTAAAAATTAAAAAAGAGATAGGGACAGGCTAGGCAGCATAAGATTATACAGAGGGTGGTATACTGCAAACTCGCCATAAAGAAGGAGGTGGGGGATGGCAGACAAAAAGCGTTGGTTTAGGAGAACAGGGGAGGGCCAGGAAAAGAAACGTGAAATAATGGGGCTTATTATTCTTGTTTTTCTTTTACTGATTGCGGGTCTCATAATCGGCAGGCTGACTGCTCCTGAAGAGCAAGAAGAAGACACGTCGATGTGGTCCACCGTACAGACAAAAGAGGCCGAGGAACGGCCTTTTTTTTATCACTATTTAAGGATATAGTTATCTTCCTAATCAATCCCACTCATATTTACCGGTTTCTTATATTTATGTGGTGAGAAATCATATTGTACCCACCTATAAAGACTGGCTGCCTTTCTAAGGCAGCCAGTCTCAACATGATGACTTCAGGTGAATATGGTCCATGCTGGCAGAGGAACTCTGGATAGCTATCTAGATTTTATCCCTTGTTTGTTTCATCCACCAATAATGTTAAACCCAGAATCAACATGTAATATTTCTCCTGTAACGCCTCTTGAGAGGTCGCTCATAAAGAAGAGGGTAGCATCTCCTACTTGATCCTGATCTACATTGCGCCGAAGGGGAGCTACTTCTTCAATTTTCCCTGCTTTTTCATTGAAACCGGAGACCCCCTTTGCAGAGAGGGTGCGAATTGGGCCAGCAGAAACAGCATTCACCCGTATTCCAAGTTTCCCGACATCCTCTGCAAGATACCGCATGCTGGCCTCAAGAGAAGCCTTTGCCACACCCATCACATTATAGTTTTTGATTACTCGTTCAGAACCAAGATAGGTCTGGGTAACAATACTTCCTCCTTCAGCCATTATGTCTTTGGCTGCTTTGGTGACTGCTACGAGAGAATAGGCGCTGATTTCCTGAGCGAGAAGAAAGCCTTCCCGAGAAGTTTCAGCATAATCTCCTTGTAATTCCTCTCTATTAGCAAAGGCTACAGAATGGATAACGCCATGGATGATGCCGACCTTATTTTTAATTTCTTCAAAGGCTTCCTGAATGCTTTGATCGCTGGCCACATCACAAGTAACAATCAATTCCGCACTAATATCATTTTTTTCCAGGAGTTTAACCAGTTTATTATAGGAACGTTCCTGTCTATTTGTGAAAATAAGATTTGCTCCAGCATTATGTAGTGACTTTGTTATCCCCCAGGCTATGCTTCGTTCATTAGCTACACCCATCACCACTATATTTTTCCCTTGCAATAAATCTGACATGCTTGCACCTCCAAATTATTCTTCTGTACATTATACCTAATAATCGAGGGGAAGGAAATCCATACTCTTTCTCATCCCTGCCTTTAACTCCTGGTGGGAGTGAACAAAAAAAAGATAAAAAAATTTCATTAACCCCTTTACAAATGTTTCGTATCGGGTTATACTAAGTTTCGTCAGTTTGCGACAGACATTATAAAAACTGGCCCGTTGGTCAAGTGGTTAAGACACCGCCCTTTCACGGCGGTAACACGGGTTCGAATCCCGTACGGGTCACCATTGGAGGATTAGCTCAGCTGGGAGAGCACCTGCCTTACAAGCAGGGGGTCGCAGGTTCGAGCCCTGCATCCTCCACCATTGCCGGCCTAGCTCAATTGGTAGAGCAACTGACTTGTAATCAGTAGGTTGGGGGTTCAAGTCCTCTGGCCGGCACCATTTTTCTTTTTTTATGTTTAAAAACAGTTGAATTGGTCACAATACTTACGGAGGGGTAGCGAAGTGGCTAAACGCGGCGGACTGTAAATCCGCTCCCTCAGGGTTCGGGAGTTCGAATCTCTCCCCCTCCACCATTTATAGTGTTGGGCTATAGCCAAGCGGTAAGGCATCGGGTTTTGATCCCGTGTACCCCAGGTTCGAATCCTGGTAGCCCAGCCACTTTTTTTATTTTCAGAGCATTTTCCTAAAAATTTACTATAGGAGCCATTAGCTCAGCTGGCAGAGCATCTGACTTTTAATCAGAGGGTCGGAGGTTCGAATCCTCCATGGCTCATTTCTTTATCGATTAATATATGAGGTTAAATAATAAACAAGGCTTGTAACAATAGCCTTGTTTATTTGCATTTTAAGGGGATGTTCTCATTATGGGCCGAGTAATTGATGCCTATGGTCTGTCGCTCCCTTTTCTGGCTCATAGTCTGAACTCCTATGTGTATTTCGTTGAAACAGATAGATGGTTACGTGTTATAATATGCTTATATGAGCACTTTTGAGCAAATTTAATTCACTTCACGTATATAATACCTATGGATAAAAAGGATGGTTGAGGATGAAATCTTCTAGGATTCCCGGTTTTTATAACAAGCCAATGGAGGAGCGCAGAGAACTATTGGCAGAATTGGCTGCATTGAATGAAACTGAGACAGCCGTATTATCTTCCGGTGAACCATTACCGGCAGCTACAGCCGATAAGATGATTGAGAATGTCATTGGAACTTTTCCCCTGCCGCTGGGTTTAGGATTGAATTTCCTTATAAACGGGAAAGAATATGTAGTACCGATGGCGGTCGAGGAGCCATCGGTAGTCGCCTCGGCCAGTCACATAGCAAAAATAGTCCGGAGTGCTGGCGGGTTTACTGCAGAAACGACGGAGAGGGTAATGATAGGGCAGATCCAAGTAGTAGGCGCTCCTGATAATCAGGCAGCGAAAGAGGAGTTGCTCTCAAAGAAAGAAATGTTGCTTCAAAGTGCTAATGACGCCTATCCGAGTATAGTGAAAAGAGGGGGCGGCGCAGAGGATCTGGAAGTAAGGGTTTTGAATGAAGAGTCCGATTCAATGTATGGGCAGATGCTCGTACTCCATATATACATCAATACCTGTGATGCGATGGGAGCCAATATTATCAATACGATGGTGGAATCTCTGGCGCCCATTGTGGAGGAAGTGACAAAGGGTAAGGTCTATTTGCGGATTTTGTCCAATTATGCGGACAAATGTATAGCTAAGGCCCGTTGTGTAATTCCACCTCATTTACTAAAAACCGGTGAATCCTCAGGAGAAGATGTTAGGGACGGAGTGGTGAGCGCCTTCCAATTTGCAGATTCGGATCCCTATCGTGCTGTCACGCACAACAAAGGAATCATGAATGGGATAGATCCGGTTGTCATTGCCACGGGCAATGATTGGCGCGCTGTAGAAGCTGGAGCACATGCTTATGCAGCACGCAATGGCTATTATGGTTCGATGACAAAGTGGTCGACTGATAGGAATGGTAACCTTGTCGGTGAACTCGAGCTACCCATGGCGGTGGGCTCTGTCGGTGGATCAATTGGCGTTCATCCCATGTCAAAAACAGCATTGAAGATCCTTGATATCGGGTCTGCCCGAGAACTTGCTGAAGTGATCGTAACGGTGGGTCTTGCCCAGAATCTCGGAGCTTTGAAGGCATTGGTTACAGAAGGAATCCAAAAGGGCCATATGGCATTACATTCTCGCTCTGTTGCTATAGCGGCAGGGGCTACTGGGGAGATGATAGACGTGATTGCAGAACAGTTGATCCAAGAAAATGAAATCCGTGTCGGAAAAGCTAAAGAATTGGTGGAAAAGGCTAAAAAATGAATATACAAAAAGTGACAGCTTCAGAACAAACAGCAGTAGGGATAGCACACAGCAAGTTGATACTGATTGGCGAGCATGCGGTTGTGCACGGACAACCAGCCATCGCCATTCCATTTCCGCTGGTCGGAGTGGAATCGGTTGTCGAATATGTGCCCGGGACTGTCAAACTGGATAGCTCCTTCTACCATGGGCCCATTGATTCGGTTCCTGATAACCTGGATGGGATAGCCAATTGTGTCCGAGGAACACTTGACCACTTAAGTATTCCCTGCAAGGATCTGTTGATCAGAATAAACTCTTCTATCCCTCATGGGAAAGGACTGGGTTCCAGTGCATCTGTTGCCGTGTCCATCGTCCGTTCCCTTTTTGCCTATGCTGAAGAAGAATATACCAGTGAAGAGCTTCTGCGGTTAGCAGATATTGCGGAGACTTATGCTCATGGTTCTCCTAGCGGGATTGATACCATCACCATAACATCTGAAAAGCCTATCTGGTATGAGAAGGAGAAACCCATCGATTTCATCGAGCTGCAGGAAGATTTTCACTTCGTGGTGGCTGATTCCGGAAGAATCGGAGATACTCGTCTTGCCGTAGAAGCGGTAGCTGACTTAGTAAAAACTGCTCCTAAGCGATTCCAGAGAAAATTGGATCGTATTGGTGAACTTACTCATCAAGCTAAATATGCACTTGAAAAGGCTGGAAAGCATTTTCTGGGCCACATGCTTAATGAAGCACAGAAAGAATTAGAAGCACTGGGAGTAAGTGATGCAGGTCTGAATAAACTTATCTATTTTGCACGGCAGGAAGGTGCTTTGGGTGCTAAACTGACAGGCGGTGGCAATGGTGGATGCATCATTGCCCTTGCAAAAAATGAAGTTCACTCCCGACAGTTGGCCGAAAGGCTCCGAAAGGTCGGGGCCCATGCTGTGTGGCCGTTTGTCCTGAAGAATGACCAATAGGAACAGTAAAGAAAGGTGCAGAGAATAAAATGAAGGCTACTGCAAGAGCGCACACAAATATTGCTTTAATCAAATATTGGGGGAAGCGGAATGAGCAGCTGATCCTGCCAACCAACAGTAGTCTTTCCCTCACATTGAATGGATTTCATACCACTACAACGGTGGAATTCCAGGAAGATTTGACAGAGGACAACTTCTTCTTAAATGACGAATCGGTCAAAGGTGAGCAATACGACCGGGTGGCCAAGTTTCTAGACCTGATTCGCCTTAGAACTGGGAAAGAGGGGTTGTATGCATCTGTTCGGTCGACAAATGAGGTACCTACCGCGGCAGGATTTGCTTCCTCAGCCTCTGGTTTTGCGGCACTTGCAGCTGCAGGAACCAAGGCTGCTGGGTTAGAGATGAGCAGTCAGGATCTATCCAGGATTACTCGGCAAGGCTCCGGGTCAGCTTGCCGCTCCATTTATGGAGGCTTTGCTGAATGGAGAATGGGCGACAGGCCAGATGGCGCAGATTCGCATGCTATTCCAGTGGCATCTGCAGAACATTGGGACATCCGTGTTGCGGCTGTTGTTTTGAATGATACCATGAAAAAAGTATCCAGCCGTGCAGGGATGAAACGTACCGTTGAAACGTCCCCATTTTTCCGTGGGTGGATTGAAAGTGTCCCGAACGACTTGAAGGAGATAAAAGCGGGGATTGCTATGAAAGACTTCGAAAAGGTTGGCCAGATTGCGGAAGCTAACTGTCTGAAAATGCATGCAACCACTCTGGGGGCAAACCCTCCTTTCACCTACTGGCTGGATACGACAATGACTGTGATGCAGAAGGTCCGGGAAATGAGGAAGTCAGGGCTTCCCGTCTACTTCACCATCGATGCAGGCCCAAATGTCAAAGTACTTTATCTTCCGGAATATGAAGAGAAGGTTAAGCAGATTCTCAGTGATATTGAAGGGGTAACGGACGTGCGATTAAGCAAGGTCGGCCAAGGGGTTACCTATTTATAGGAGTTGAACATATTGTCCCAAACATCCATGACTTTAAAAGTTCCCGGCAAGCTGATGGTTGCCGGTGAGTTTGCGGTCCTGGAACCGCATCATCGTCTTATTGTGATGGCGGTAGACCGCTTTGTATACGCTACTGTCGAGTCCAGTGATAAATACCGTCTCTCTTTGGAAGACTTCCAGCTCTATGACCTCCCATGGAAGATAGAGGAGGGGCGGGTACATATTGAATCGAGTGACCCGCGGATAAAGTTTGCGGAGGATGCCATGAGTACCGCTGTTGCTTATCTCCTTGAGCAATCGGCCAACCTTGCTCCTTTTCAGTTGTCGATAAAAAGTGAACTAGACGACGCCTCGGGGGTGAAATACGGTCTAGGTTCCAGTGCTGCTGTGGTGGTCGCGGTAATTTCCTCGGTGCTGCATCATGTGATGGAAGATGAACCTCAAAAAGAACTCATTTTCAAACTTGCAGCCATGTCCCATATAAAAACACAGGGGAATGGATCAGGAGCAGATGTCGCTGCATCTTCTTATGGTGGATTTCTACAATATACGTCTTTCCAGGCGGAATGGCTGAGCGATGCACTTAAATCGACCTCAACGGTGACAGACGTATTGGAAAAGGATTGGATCTATCATTCCATCCAACCTGTCTATCTACCGGATGATGTATATGTATGTATAGGCTGGACAGGAAAGCCGGCCTCGACTAAGAAATTGGTGGACGAAATTTTACAGCTGAAAGCCGACTTACCTGGGGCTTACGGTAAATTCTTAAGGGATAGCAGGATGGCTGTCAACGAACTTTTAAAAGGAATCAATCATCAAGATACTTCCAGGATTTTAACAGGTGTCAAATGGAATAGGACAGCACTTGCACAGGTGGGAAATAAGGCAGGTGTCGAGGTGGAAACAAAGCTTTTGAGCCGGTTATGTGATTTAGCTGAAGCGTACGGAGGAGCAGGGAAGCCCTCAGGCGCAGGTGGTGGGGATTGTGGGATTGCTTTCATGCCCTCACCAGAGCAGGCAGAGAAACTGATGAACGCATGGGCTGCGGAAGGCATTAAGCCGTTAGCTCTTCATCCCTATCTCAAGGGTGCTGAAGTCTTGAATAACCCATAAAAACGAGCAGGCAGTTGCCTGCTTTTTTTCTCGAACTCGCCAACCACAACGATTTCCTGCGTTGCGGCCAATGCATAGATATACAAAAAAATGTACAGTTGAGTCATTTAACAGATTTTATCTACAATGATGGTATAAGGAGGTATGAATATGATTGATAAAATGTCTATTATCGGTGTTCCCATGGATCTGGGGCAGAGTCGCCGGGGAGTAGATATGGGGCCAAGCGCCATGCGGTATGCCGGTGCCATAGAGAAATTGCAGAGCTTGAAACAAGATATTCATGATTTAGGGGATATAGCTATAGAGCGGCCTGATTCCCTGCAAGAACAGGATGAAACCAATCTTAAAAACCTGCCGCAGGTCATCAGGGCTAATGAAGAACTTGCCAGGTGCGTGGATACAGAAATAGAAAAAGAGCGTTTTCCTCTCATTTTGGGAGGCGACCATAGCATCGCCATCGGGAGCTTGGCAGGGATTTCCAGGCATTATGAAAACCTGGGGGTTATCTGGTATGATGCTCACGGGGATTTGAATTCGAGCGAAACTTCCCCATCCGGAAACATCCATGGCATGCCTCTGGCTGTGAGTCTAGGGATCGGCCATGAGAAATTAACTAATTTACATGGCCATGGCCCAAAGATAAAACCAGAGAATATTGTCATCGTTGGGGCGCGTTCCCTTGACCCGGGAGAACGTGAGCTCATCAGGGAACAAGGCATCAAAGTATTTACTATGCATGAGATTGATCGGATGGGAATGCCAGCAGTAATGGAAGAGACCATTGACTACTTAACAGATCGTACCGATGGAGTTCATTTGAGTCTGGATTTGGATGGATTGGATCCTTCTGAAGCCCCAGGTGTAGGTACACCGGTCATTGGAGGCATGACTTATCGGGAGAGTCACCTTGCAATGGAAATGCTTGCTGAATCGGGGATGATCACGTCAGCTGAATTTGTGGAGGTTAATCCTATACTGGACGAAAAGAATAAAACGGGGGAAATGGCTGTTGGCTTGATGGGCTCCTTGTTTGGCGAGAAGCTGAAGTAAATCAGAAGTATATATAAAAAGACATTAAATTTTCCCTCATGAAAATTTAATGTCTTTTTTTGTATAATTTATGTAGGCTCATGGAAGTTAACTTTATAATATTATGCATAATTTTGATACTCATTAATTAATTTGTCCAGTTTCATACTGGACGACATAACCACTTCGGAAGTCAAGTCGTGTGTATCACTGAGAGAAATCATTTCTTGACGGCATTCTTCAATTTTCTCCAATAAAACAGATTTACTCACAAATCTTTCCTCCTATCTAGTATACTATACTATGTAATTACCCGCGTGTTTGCAATTTTAAACATAAAAACATCATATTTATGAAACTTTTTCTTTAACATGTCCGTAATTATAATTACCGCATAAAGCGGAGGTTCGTATATGGAGCAATTTATCTTACAAAGAATAAAACAAGTGAAAAAGGGTGACCAGTCAGCATTTGAAGATGTAATCTCCTTCTATCAAGGGAGGATTTTTCAACATTGTTTCCGAATGCTCGGGAATAGACATGAGGCTGAAGATCTGGCTCAGGAAACTTTTATCCGTGCCTATGTCAACATCGATTCCTTCGATACGAAGAGAAAATTTTCCACATGGTTATACCGTATAGCTACCAATTTATCAATTGACAGAATCCGAAAGCGCAAACCGGACTATTTTCTTGATGCAGAGATTAAGGGAACGGAAGGGTTGGACATGTACTCTCAGCTTGCCGCAGGCGGCCGTACCCCTGTAGAGGAAGTGGAAAGCCTGGAATTGAAAAGCAGTATTCAACAAGCCATATCGGAACTTCCCCCGAAATATAAGGGAATCATCGTTCTTAGATATCTTGAAGAGCTTTCTCTGCATGAGATCAGTGACATCATGGATATTCCTCTTGGAACAGTGAAAACGCGTCTTTATCGAGGTAGGGAAGCAATGAGGAAGAGGCTGCGCCATGTGTAAAGGAGTGTGATTAGAATGAAATGTCACGGTGAGGCTGTAAAGCTGATGCATCAATATTTAGATGGTGACATGACCACAGAAGAAGAGACAGCACTGCGTTCCCATTTAGAAGGTTGTGAAACATGCCAGGAACATTTCCATGAACTGAAGAAGACGATCACGCTTATTAAGAGCACGGAGAGCGTCGAAGTACCCGAAGATTTCACTCGAGGAGTGATGGATAGGCTGCCGCAGGAAAAGAAGCGAGTGAGGTATCGCCGCTGGTTCAAAGCTCATCCGGTAGTAACGGCTGCAGCCATTTTCTTTTTCTTAATGACAGGGAGCCTTTTTTCTTCTTGGAATCAGGATACAGAACTTATCGTCTCTAAAGAGGAAAATCTAAATATTGAGGGGAATACAGTAATTGTGCCGGAAGGTGTTACAGTAGAAGGAGACTTGCTTGTCAAAAATGGAGATCTGTTGATTGAAGGGGCAGTGAACGGGGATATAACTTTGATTAACGGTGAAGTTGTCGGTTCAACAATCGAAGGTGATGGACTTATGGCTTCGGCGGGCGAAGTTAATGGAGAAATAGAAACAATTGACCGGACATTCGAGTGGATTTGGTATAAAATCAAAACTTTCTTTGAAGGTGTGTTTGCCTTCTAAATAATAGTGGAAAAGAAAAGGGATAAAGCATGAGCTTTATTCCTTTTTTTGGCCTTGAAAGAGTTTAGTGGTCATAGTGGATTCGAAGGTTTTCAGGAAGAAAATGTGTTATAATTAGCACGTTACATATTTATAAACAATAATCGCAGAACAGCCTCCTCCAAGGAGGAATGAGCTGGTGTATAAGAGTATTTTAAATGTAGGGGTGTGTAATCATGCTTGATGGGGGATTCCGTTTAATAGAACTGCTTAGAATAGGCGTAGATATTGCTCTCGTCTGGTATGTATTATATAAATTGATCATGCTGATCCGTGGAACGAAGGCTATTCAGCTATTGAAGGGAATAGCTGTCGTACTGGCTGTTTGGCTTATTAGTATCCTGTTTGATTTACAGACGGTGCAGTGGATAACGAATCAAGCGATTTTATGGGGATTTCTTTCGATCATCATTCTTTTCCAGCCAGAATTGAGGCGGGCGCTGGAACAGATAGGCAGGGGAAACCTCTTTTCCCGGAATGCAAGGTCGGAGGAAGAGGTGATCGAAAAAAATATTGATGCAATCATCCAATCTGCAAAGTATATGGCGAAAAGGAGAATTGGTGCGTTGATTTCCATCGAACGTGAGACAGGAGTAGGCGAGTATGCTGAAACGGGGATTCCTATTGATGGTAAGTTATCCCATCAGCTGTTGACGAACATTTTTACGCCAAATACGCCTTTACATGATGGAGCGGTAATCATTAAAGGGAATGAGATTGCTGCGGCTGCATGCTATCTGCCATTGTCGGAAAGTCCGTTCATATCTAAAGAGCTGGGGACCAGGCACCGGGCAGCGATGGGAATCAGTGAAGTAACTGATGCACTGACGATCGTGGTTTCAGAGGAGACGGGGGATATTTCTTGTACTAAAAACGGAGAGTTATTCAGAAATCTGAGTGAAGACAGGCTCCGGGAAATACTCCAGGATAATCTGTCCCTGCAGCAAACCCCTGAAAAGAAATCAAAAAAGCGTGGGGGGGATACGAATGGATAACTGGTTCAAGAGTAAGTGGTTCATACGGGTCCTTGCTTTGGCATTTGCTGTGCTTCTCTATGTGTTCGTTAATGTGGAAGTGAACACTTCTACATCCGAGTCCGCCATCCCAGGCCGGGCTACGGAGGTGAAAACGATAGAGGAAGTACCAGTGGAAATTCGGATTGACCAGGAACAGTTTGTAGTAAGCGGGGTCCCGGAATATGTAACCGTGTCGCTGGAAGGCACTCCTGCATTACTGGCACCAACCGTCCTTCAAGAAAGTTTCGATGTGTTTGTCGACCTGCAAGGATTGGAGGAAGGCGAGCATACAGTAGAAATTCAACATGAAGACCTGTCTAATCAGCTCACTGCCTATATTGAGCCCAAGACGGTCGAGGTAACTATAGAGGAAAGAGCAACAGAGGAGTTTGAGGTAGGAGCAGAGTTTCTTAATGAAGATGAGCTGCCTACCGGTTTCGAATTGGGTGATTACAATATAGAACCGCAGACGGTGACCATTACAAGTTCACAAAGTGTCATAGATGAAATAGGGGTTGTAAATGTGTATGTTAACTTGTCTGGGGTGGAAGAATCGATTAACAACAGGGAACTCCCTGTGAATGTATATGATACGCAGGGCAATGAATTGAACGTAAGAGTCGAGCCAGAGAACGTCCAATTCTCAGCTGAATTGGAAAACCCAAGTAAGAAGGTGCCTGTGAATGTTGCTACTTCAGGAGAAGCTCCAGAAGGCTATGAAATAACATCCATATCTGCTAGTGTGGAGGAAGTAGAAGTTTATGCAACTTCCGATACACTGGAAGGTATTGAAGAAATCTCTACGGAGGAAATCGACCTGACCGAACGGACAGAGTCGGAAACCATTGAAGCAGAACTTGATCTGCCGGATGGTGCGGTTGTTCCTGAACCGGAAACTGTCGAGGTGGAGATAGAAGTGGACCAAACGGAAACAATTGAGGACGTTTCCTTACAGACTGAAGGGCTGGAGGAGGGACATGACCTGCAATTTATAGATCCCGGGAGCGGCCAGATGGATCTGCTGATTTCCGGGAGCCAGCCGGAAATCAGTCAACTGGATATAACTGATTTTCTCTTGACCATTGATCTAAGCGGAATGTCCGTTGGTGAACATCTCGTTCCAGTTGTCATTGAGGGTCCCGATTCAGATGGTTATGATGTTACCGGTGAGTATGAGGAAGTCACCGTCGCAATAAATTAAGCGAAAGAAATGACTATATTAGTTGAATGACAGGTTGATTCGCAAGTAAAGGAGAGGTAACATGGGAAAATATTTTGGAACGGATGGCGTTAGAGGGGTGGCAAATAAGGAACTTACCCCTGAAATGGCATTTAAATTAGGACGCTTCGGCGGTTATATACTGACAAAGGAAACAGAAAAACCGCGGATCCTAATTGGAAGAGATACAAGGGTTTCCGGTCCAATGCTGGAAAGTGCCCTGGTAGCAGGCCTGCTTTCCATCGGAGCGGAAGTTATGCGTCTTGGCGTCATTTCCACTCCTGGCGTCGCTTATTTGACAAAAGTTACAAGCTCGCAGGCCGGAGTGATGATTTCAGCTTCCCATAACCCTGTAGAAGACAACGGGATTAAGTTTTTCGGCCCAGACGGGTTTAAATTGTCTGATGCACAAGAAAATGAAATCGAGAGTCTTATGGATGGGGAAGATGATTTGCCTCGTCCGGCAGGAGTGGATATAGGCGTCATCAATGATTACTTTGAGGGCGGCCAAAAATATCTTTCTTTTCTTAAGGATACCATTGATAATGACTTTGAAGGGATGCAGATCGCTCTTGATTGTGCCCATGGCGCCACCTCAGGCCTGGCTACACATCTGTTTGCAGACTTGGAGGCAGACGTATTTACCGTCGGTTCTTCACCGGATGGTCTGAATATAAATGATGGGGTCGGCTCCACTCACCCGGAAACACTGCAGGCTTTTGTAAATGAAAAAGGAGCAGATGTAGGCCTGGCCTTTGACGGGGACGGAGACCGCTTAATTGCTGTGGACGAGAAAGGCAACATTGTCGACGGCGATCAGATCATGTTCATCTGTGCAAAATATATGAATTCCAAAGGATTGTTAAAGGATCATACGGTTGTTTCCACTGTTATGAGCAATATCGGTTTCTATAAAGCATTGGAAGAGAATGGTATGCGCAGTGATAAAACAGCGGTAGGCGATCGTTATGTGATGGAAGAAATGCGGAAAGGCGGCTTTAACCTTGGAGGGGAACAGTCAGGCCATATTATTTTCCTTGATTATACAACGACCGGGGACGGCATGTTGTCAGCCATTCAGTTGGTGAATGTCATGAAAGAAACCGGTAAGCCGTTGTCAGAGTTGGCCGCTGAGATGAGTGTATTCCCGCAAGTGCTGAAAAATGTAAAGGTAATCGATAAACAAGAAGCATTGGCCAACACGCAAATTCAGGAAGAAATAGATGCAGTTGAAAATGAACTCGGAGACCAGGGCCGAGTACTGGTACGTCCCTCCGGTACAGAGCCCCTGGTTCGCGTAATGGTGGAAGCTCCTACCAAAGCAGATTGTGAGAAATACGTCGATCAAGTAGCAGAAGTTATCGACCGTCTTCTCGGTGTAAAAGAGTAGCTTATAAAAGGCCGTTTTCCAAGAGGAAAACGGCCTTTTATCGTGTATGCTGCTTTAACACCGTTCTTGGAGTGCAAACCCGGTGCTATTCACGGGCGGAGAAGGTTAGGGAACGGCTTATGATCCCTCTGCATAAATTAGGTGTACCCAGTCCTTTTAACAAAAGTATTGACCAAATTAATTACCATCAAGTAAAATGAAATGAGCTCTCAACAGGAGTTTAGTTAACGAGGAATTGAGGTAAACTGAGAGAGCTGGCTTTTTATTCGAAAAATGAAAGGAGTCATCAAGTCTCACTGTCTTTTTAAAAGCGCCAGGACTATTCCCTGACCGGTGAAAGGGGATAGTTGACGAGGTGGAGGCTAATCGAGTGTTCGGCGGATTCCTCCCGGTTGTGCATCTCAACCGACATGCTTTTGCCTTAAAACAATAAGGTGACTTATTGGCCAAGGGGTTGAAGCAGGATGCAAACTTTTATATCACGGGAAAGGGGCAGCTGAACGCCCCTGAAATCAAGCGTTTTGTTGTCCCTTGATGAAGGAGGAACAACAATATGTGCGGAATTGTAGGATATATTGGTCAGAATGATACAACAGATGTTTTATTGAACGGGCTGGAGAAACTAGAGTATAGAGGGTATGATTCGGCCGGGATCGCTCTATTGACTGACAAAGGGCTTGAGTTGACAAAAGTGAAGGGGCGGATTGCAGCACTGCGTGAAAGTGTGGATACTTCCATCCGTGCCAACATGGGCATAGGACATACACGCTGGGCAACACATGGAGTGCCCAGTGAAGAAAATGCCCACCCTCATCAAAGTGCCTCAGGCAGGTTTACCCTTGTCCATAATGGTGTCATCGAAAACTATTTGGACCTAAAGAAAGAATTTCTGGCTGATGTCGACTTTGTTAGTGAAACTGATACAGAAATCATTGTACAACTCATAGAAAGGCTTCATGGAAAGTATGAAGATACAGTCGAAGCCTTCCGTCAGACCATGAAACTTTTGAAGGGTTCTTATGCCATTGCCATGATCGATGCAGAAGATCCGGAGACTTTCTATGTATCCAAGAATAAGAGTCCGTTGCTCGTAGGTCTTGGTGATAAGTTTAATGTGGTTGCAAGTGATTCGATGGCAACGTTGAAGTTGACTGATCAATATTTGGAAATTGAGGATAAAGAGATTGTACTGGTAAACCACAAGGAAGTGGAAATTCAGAAGCTTGATGGCCAAGTGGTGGAACGGACGCCGTTTACAGCAGAAATTGATGCCAGCGATACAGAAAAAGGGACCTATCCTCATTTCATGCTGAAGGAAATAGATGAACAGCCAATTGTCATGCGCAAAATCATCAATGAATATCAGGATGCTGACAACGCATTGAAGTTGGATGAGGATATCCGCAAAGCTATGCAGGAAACAGATCGAGTCTATATTATTGCTGCAGGTACCAGCTATCACGCCGGTCTTGTCGGCAAAGAATTCCTTGAAAAGCTTGCCAATATTCCGGTGGAAGTTCATGTCGCAAGTGAATTTTCCTATAACATGCCATTACTATCAGAAAAACCGCTTTTTGTATTCATCTCACAGAGCGGGGAAACAGCAGACAGCCGCAGCGTGCTTGTGAAGATTAAAGAATTGGGACATCCGGCACTAACGATTACAAACGTGCCAGGGTCCACCCTTTCCCGTGAAGCTGATTATACACTTCACTTGCATGCAGGGCCGGAGATTGCTGTCGCATCTACGAAGGCATATACAGCGCAAATTGCCGTGCTTGCTATCCTGGCGGTTGATACAGCGCAGGCAAAAAATCTTAACCTTGATTTTGATCCTCTCCAGGAACTTGCATTGGTAGCCAATGCTATGGAGGTTCTGACCGACCAGAAAGAGGAAGTGGAACAGCTGACCAGAAATTATCTGGCTACCACACGTAATGCATTCTTTATCGGTCGTAGTGCTGACTACAATGTTTCCCTGGAAGGCGCCCTGAAGCTGAAAGAGATTTCCTATATACAGGCAGAAGGATTTGCCGGCGGAGAATTGAAACATGGTACGATTGCCTTGATTGAAGAAGGGACACCGGTGATCGCCCTAGCGACACAGGAAAACGTCAACTATTCTATACGGGGAAATGTACAGGAAGTAGTGGCACGGGGAGCCAATGCTCTTGTAATCAGTATGAAAGGTTTGGAACAAGATGAGGATGCATTTGTGCTTCCGAAGGTTCATGAGCTGCTGACTCCGCTCATCAGTGTGGTACCGTTGCAGCTGCTCGCCTATTATGCAGCACTTCATCGTGACTGTGATGTTGATAAGCCGCGAAACCTCGCAAAAAGTGTGACAGTTGAATAAGTGAAAGATGAAAAGCGTGCCTGAATAAATACAGGCACGCTTATATTTGTTCTATAAAAATAGTTTTTGGTAGATCTTTCTGGCGTAATCCCGGAAACGAGGATTCCTGTGCAGATCCTTATTTTGAACGAATTCTTCAAACTCCAGCTTAGTTTTCATATCGTCCTTCTGAGAGGTTCCTGTAGCAAAGTAAAGAAGGTCAACCATGGTAAGGTCTTTCTTATTATCATCTAATTTGTCATCGATATATCCTGCATTTTTCAAAATGCGATAACCCATCCGCAGTTCCGGAGAGAGCCCTTGGAGATCTTCTTCTAAATTCAGTGGCTTCCCTTTTCCGGGAAGGTTGTCGAATTCACCCTGGTCCATTGCTTTTTTTATTCGCTCCTCCACAAACATGTACATATCACTCTCTCCTCCCATGTAAATGTACTAACAGTATAACATGAGAGAGGATAGGCGCTGTAGAACAGATTTTCTTCACGTTTTCAACTTATGTAGTCCAATATCGCTCCTATCGCCTGTTCACCTTCCATTTCCCATTTGCTTTTATCTTTTATTTGGCCATCTTTATCCAATGGTTCTTGGAATTGATTCAGCCCTGTGGCAGCCAGAAGCGACTGTTCATCTTTGTCGAGCCCGAGATGTACGACATGCTTGATGACAAAAGGTGTACCAAACTCAAGATAGGCTTCATCCCGGTCCAATTCTCCTTCCAGTACATGAAAGGGGATGCGGATGTAAATGGTCTCACCGGCTTCCCTGGACAGCACTCCATCGAAAAATCCTCCATCATATTCCCAACTGCCGCAAAGTGTATATCCATTTCGTTTGAATATCTTACGCACATCTCCAAAGTAAGCTTTCTTCCCTTCCATTTCCGTTTCCAACTTCAGCATATGATCACTCCTTCTGATACTATCATCTGTAGTATGGACGTATCGAAAAGAGTGCATACACTGACAGAGATTTACTGATAAAATGTTATACTTGTAAAGAAAAGAATTGATCAGACGATAAAGTGGTGAGGATTATGTTAGAAGACACAGGGGAAAGAGTGATCCCTGAGAATATGAAGATTACCAATGGACTGCTGATGGAACATGTCGCCAGATACCATTTTGCTGCAGAGTATGTTACAGGCAGGGTTCTGGATTTTGCAAGTGGGTCCGGTTATGGAGCCCATATCATAGCTAAATCATGCAAGCATAAAATCGATGAAGTTATTGGGGTGGATAAAGATAAGGAGGCCGTCAGGTATGCTAGAGGAATATACTACCATCCGCTTACGACCTTCCGGGAAGGAGATGTTACCGACCCGGGATTGCCGGGAGAGTTAGGTCAATTTGATGTTATCCTAAGTTTTGAAACAATAGAGCATATTACGGAAGAGGGACAGTTTCTTTCTAATATTTATCGCATGCTTAAGCCGGGAGGGATCCTAATTTTATCCACTCCGTTCGGCGAAGGGCGCGGGAAGCCATGCGGGCAGCCATACCATGTCCATCAGCTGAAGGTAGAAGAGTTTAAAGGCCTATTTTCTGCCTATAGGGAAGCCGATTTTTACTATCAAAAGGGCGTCTTGATCCAGCCAGCTGCTGCCGCCGAAGATAAGAACTTTCCGCTTGGAATAGTCGTATGCAAAAAATGACAGGGAAACAGGGGATTTATTGATGAAGGAATATGATTATGAAAAAATACTGAATATCAACACCAGTGGAGAACAACAGGGATATCCCCGTTCTCTCCATTACCATCCATATCAGCCTACTCCGTACAGTGCATTGGAAACACTATTCAGCAGTTATGAGGTCAAATCAACAGACAGGGTAGTGGACTTCGGTTGTGGGAAGGGAAGATTGAGTTTTTTCATCCATTATTATTACCATGCTAGTGTTATAGGAGTGGAAGTGAACAAAATCTTCTATCTCGAAGCGATGAATAACAAAATGAACTATAAGAAGAGAAATCAGGCCGGCCTTATTGAATTCCATCAAGGCCTTGCGCAAGAATACCCCATTGATCCGTATGATAACCGGTTTTATTTCTTTAATCCTTTTTCACTGGAAATTTTTATCCAGACGATCCATAATATCTTGTCCTCCCTTGAAAAGGACTATCGTGATATGGAATTGATTCTGTACTACAGTTCGGAGGAGTATATGTTATACCTCGACAATAATACTCCATTTGAGTTGAAGAGGGAGATACAACTGCCGGGAATAAGCAAAACCGACCCTTATGAGCGGTTCTTAATCTATAGCTTGGACTATGTCTGACATGCAGCAAATGCTTGAGCAATATCATAAAAGGCTTCCACTTGGGAAGCCTTTATAGTAGATGGTCGTCGATTATTTCTCTGAACTCGGACCAATCAGTGATACGCGAAACATGGCGGATATGCCGATTATAGGTTTGATCCTTCAAGAACAGGCGGGCAGGAATATCGGATAAGGTGTCCAGCACTTTAGGCTTGTCGTCCACATAATAATCCAAATCTAGTTCTTTGATCGTGTGAATCTTCTCTTCATCCTTCATACCGTAAAAAAAGCGGCTGTCCCGAATTGGAAAACCTTTTTTCCTCATCCAGTCCTTCGTCCGTTCTCCATGCTCTGCCGGGCGAGCCGTAATATAATAGATTTCATGCCCTTCTTCTGCAAGCTCCTGAAGCAGTTCCACAGCACCTGGGAAGGGCGGACAATCCGTATAGTAGATTTCTTCACGTGAATCCAGCCACATTTGTTTCCCTTCTTGATCGTCCATTCCAAAAGGTTCGTGGATTTCAAGCCGATCTAGTTTGAGGAATTCCTCCCGTGGTACCTTCTTCTGTAATTTGCGATTGTACAGATGGAAAGCATATTCTCGCAAGTTAATTAACGTATCATCAATATCGAATCCTATTTTCATCCTATCACCCTTTCATCTTTTGGTATTCTTATATATAGGGTATCCGATGAATTTGAAATCCTTGCCAACCATTTGAATGTCTGTGTCAGCGAGCTCAACTGCATCCTTCATCTCCTTGATTCCTTCGCCTTCTAGAAAGGTAGGGGCAGTCGAACCACCGACAAGCTTTGGAGCGAAGTAGAGAACAACTTTATCAACCAGGCGTTGCTCCAGAAAGGATGCGTGAATATTCCCCCCGCCTTCTACCAACAGGGATGATACCCCTTCTTTCCCTAGAATGTCTACAGCTTCTACAATATCCACTCTGTTCCTTCCGTTTGTTTCTATTACGGTTATTCCATGACTTTCCAATTGTAGGCGTTTTTTCTTATCATGACGCTGACTGGTGAATATCCAAGTTTCTGCTTCATTATCTGATATGACTTGATAATCCAGCGGTGTTTTCAGGGAAGAATCAACTATAATCCGAAGGGGATTGCGCCCGTTCGGTATTCTAGAAGTCAAAGCAGGATTATCCTGTAAGACGGTATTAACACCCACGAGGATAGCCATGTTTTCATTTCGGAGCTGATGGACATCTGTGCGCGCCTCTTCCGATGTGATCCATTTACTACTCAGGGAATGTGTCGCCACTTTTCCATCGAGAGTGGTACCGGCTTTCAAGGTGATGAATGGCTTTTTTTCCACAATGAATGTATTGAACACTTCATTCATGCTTTGGGCTTCTCGTTCGCGTATTCCGGTGACCACTTCTATCCCGGCGTCTTCCAATATCTTCACCCCATTGCCTGCAACAATGGGATTCGGATCCAATGTAGCAATAATTGCTCTCTTGATCCCCGCCTTTACTAATGCTTCAGCACATGGCCCTGTTCTGCCATGGTGGGAGCAGGGTTCCAGTGTTACATAAATGGTCCCGCCACGGGCATGGTCCCCAGCCATCCTTAATGCATGGATTTCAGCATGGGGTTCCCCAGCTTTCAAATGGGTACCCACCCCGACAATTCGATGATCATTGACAATAACGGAACCGACGAGCGGATTGGGATCGGTCTGTCCTTTCATTGCTCTTGCATTATTCAATGCCAAGTCCATATAGAATTCATGTTCAGTCATTTGGGCAAGTCCTTTCTTCTTCCATATGTCCAGACTTGTCCACTTTGGTCTGAAGATATTTCCGGTTGTATTCTGAAATATCCCCCCATAAAGGGGTACGTCCGGAGACAGACAAACCGGCGTTTTCCAATGCTTCCACTTTCAAGGGATTATTTGTGATCAAAGTGACTGGTTTTGTGCGCAGACGCTTCAATACCATTATGGCATCTTCATAACTGCGGGCATCATTCACAAAACCGAGACTCTCATTAGCTTCCACTGTATCATATCCGTTTTCCTGAAGAACATAGGCCATTGCCTTGCTGAACAGTCCAATTCCTCGTCCTTCATGATTGGCAAGGTAGAATAAAGCTCCTGCCCCATATTCATGGATTTTTTTCATTGATTCCTTCAGTTGGAAGCCACAGTCACAACGTTTGCTGCCGAAAATATCACCAGTGTGACAAATTGAATGCATACGAATAAGTGCGTCCTCTGACTCCTTGAAGTCACCATATACCAGTACACTGGACTGCTGATACTCTGCAAGGTTGGCGGAGGCCAAACGATCGATGATCCTCTCATAGTCTTCCGTCACTTCTTCATAATTAAGCCAGCAATACCATTGAAACACGACTGTTTCTCCGTACAGGTTGACCGGAAGTTGGATAGGCCCGACCAGATAGATAGCGGAATCTTCATGCTTAATGAGCTGTATTTTATCTTTCAAGACAGAAAATGCCTCTGAAGCCATTTTAAGTTCCATGGTTTTATCCCCCTTTATATATTTCTTAGTATAGTTAAAACCTAGGATATCATCAATTTTTCATTCTCGAGTTTCATGATTAAGGTGTTATATACCCGGAAAAAGGGTATAAATGAAGGTGTTTCATACCGCAGGAGATAGAGCAGGAAATGCAAAGCAGTGTAAATTGCTGAAATTTTGCTCCGCTGCTGTGAAGTTTCACTTTATTGTCAAAGTCTTATTAGCAAACTGTGATAAAATAGGCATACGGTAAAGAGTAAAGATGTATAGTACGATTTCTATGCTGATACACTAATATCTCCAAGCTCAGCTTGGTGGAAAACTATTGGCATATTCACTTGCTCAGTACTGAATTTGTTGAACCATATATTAGGGAGGTCAATTATTGTGGAATTCGATACAGTCATGATGAGCCGTCTTCTGACCGGAATGACGTTAGCCTTTCATATTATCTTCGCTACTATTGGCGTCGGTGTACCCTTGATGATTGCCATTGCTGAGTTCATTGGTATACGGAAAAATGACCCCCATTATTTAATGATGGCTCGGCGATGGGCAAGGGGGTTTGTGATAACCGTTGCCATTGGGGTAGTAACAGGAACGGCGATTGGCCTGCAATTGTCCCTGGTGTGGCCCAACTTTATGCAACTGGCAGGCAATGTGATTGCACTGCCGTTGTTCATGGAAGTATTCGCCTTTTTCTTTGAAGCGATTTTTCTGGGTATTTATTTGTATACATGGGATCGGTTTAAGAGTCCCTATACACACTGGGCGCTAAACATCCCAGTGGTACTTGGTGCTGGAATGTCCGCAGTATTCATCACTACGGTGAACGGTTTTATGAACCAACCGGAAGGTTTTGCAATGGAAAATGGACAGTTCGCAGCAGTGAGTCCTATCGCAGCCATGCTGAACACAGCTACTCCGACTAAAGTTTTTCATGTGCTGAGTTCAGCTTATTTGACTGCTGCAGCGTTATTAGCCGCCATTACGGCTTTTGCTATTCTCAAAAATAGAGGAAAAGCATCCGATTATCATAAAAAAGCATTGAAAGTACTGATGTCGCTAGTATTAGTCTTTGGTGTCCTCACTGCCTTGGCGGGAGATTTATCAGCCAAGTTCCTTGCTGACCATCAGCCAGAAAAACTTGCAGCAGCTGAATGGCATTTTGAGAGCGAAAAGAATGCAGATCTGGTCCTGTTCGGTTGGCTTGATGGAGAGGAACCACAGGGAGCCATCCGGATTCCAGGGGCATTGAGTTTCTTGGCATTCGGGGACTTCAATGCGGAAGTGACCGGTCTCGAGGAATTCCCGGAAGAAGAACTTCCCCCTCTCTGGGTGCACTATATGTTTGATCTGATGGTTACCATTGGAGGAGCCCTGATAGTGATTCCACTTGTCTACTTGGTTATAAGCAGGGTGAAAAAGTGGAACGAGCATAATAAGGGACTTCTCTGGTTGATTGCCGCCAGCGGGCCGATGGCATTTCTAGCTATTGAATTCGGATGGTTCTATGCAGAGGTCGGCCGTCAGCCATGGATTCTAAGGGGATACATGACAGTAGAGGAAGCGGCCACGAATTCACCTTATATCGGGCTGATGTTCTTTCTCTTCCTTGCACTGTATATTGTACTCGGTACCTTATGTGTCATTACGTTAAGGAAGCTGTTCCGTAATAATCCTGCAGAGTTGGAATTAGAGAAACACTATCCTCATCTGAAAAAGGAGGATGACCAATGAGCTATGAAATCATAGGAATATCTGTATTGTGGATTTTTCTGTACGGTTATCTGATTGTCGCTTCCGTAGATTTCGGGGCTGGTTTTTACGCTTGGTATGCCAAGGCTTCTAAAAAAGATCATATCATTAACCAGCTGATCTCCAGGTATCTGTCTCCCGTCTGGGAAATCACAAATGTCTTCTTTGTTTTTTTCTTCGTCGGCATCGTCGGTTTCTTCCCGGACACGGCCTATTATTATGGGTCGGCATTATTGGTGCCAGGTAGTATTGCGCTTGTCCTGCTGGCAATACGGGGATCTTTCTATGCCTTCGAAAATTATGGATCGAAGCAGAGTAATGTTTATATGTTTCTGTATGGAGCGACTGGTCTGCTCATCCCTGCCTCGCTTGCGGTGGCTTTAACTCTTTCGGAGGGTGGCTTTGTAATCGAAGAAGGGAATTCAGTTTCCCTGCAGTATTTAGAGTTGTTCACTAGTCCATTGTCCTGGAGCATCGTGGCGCTGGCATTAGTATCGGTGTTGTTTATCAGTGCAACATTCCTTACATTCTATGCTTCCAGAGCAAATGACAGGCCTGCGCTGAAGCTTGTCCGCAGTTATGCTTTGTTTTGGAGCACACCGACCATCATTGCAGCATTAACTGCTTTTATTTTCCTTAGTCAGCATAATGAGCGGCATTTTGAGAACATGATGGATCTATGGTGGATGCTGGGACTATCGGTTGCCTTTTTTATGGCGGCGATGTGGTTCCTCCACTCGGAGAAGTATTATGGTCTGGCGTTTATCTTCGTGATGCTGCAATTCTTCTTTGCCTTCTTTGCTTATGGAATCGGTCATTATCCGTACATCCTTGATCCATATATCACGATCCAGGATGGTTCTACCCATGAATCCATGGGACTGGCGTTGGTCATAGCCTTCATTGGCGGACTCGTTCTGCTCATACCATCCTTGATTCTTGTGTTCAAGCTATTCCTGTTTGATGCCGATTATGTCAAAGGCAAGAAGTAATCAAGACTACTTCGTATTCAACAGCCAAGAGATGGCGATGCTGTTCATGATAGCCTAAGCTCCATAATTTACTGGCTTTGTATAAAATTACCTACACTTGAGGTTAGGGGATAAAAAATGAAAGAATTGAAGAACAGACTTTCTATCCAGAGAAGAAGCATGGTATCGCTTCTTCTCTTCTCTGTATTAATAGGGCTGCTTGCCATTCTTCAAGCATATCTGCTCGTAAGCACGGTGGATCAGGTATTTCTCAAGGAAGCAGGATTTTCAGATATACTTCCCGTCCTGCTAGGATTGTTAGCTGTTCTAATGGCCAGGACGGCTGCCAGTTACTGGAATGGACGGACGGGAATCAAGATGGCCTCTAAAGTCAAAAAGGATTTTCGGAGCGAATTGTTGCAGCACTTCTCAAGGAGCAGCCCGGTTCAGTCTTCATTCGGCGGCCAGTCTGGACGAAAAGTCAGCGTAATGCTGGACGCAGTAGATGAAGTGGACAGTTATTTCAGTGAATACATCCCCCAGGTGCTCCAAGCATGCATTGTCCCGATTTTTGTGCTGGTTGCGGTGTTTACTCAACATGTGAATTCCGGGTTGATCATGTTGATCACTGCGCCGTTCATCCCCATCTTTATGATTGTTATCGGAATTCAGACGAAGAAGAAATCAGAAGAGCAGCTGGAGAAGATGGCGGCTTTTTCTGGCAAGTTCCTGGACACGCTGCAGGGGCTGACAACACTCAAATTGTTTGGAAGGGCAAAAAGGCAGAAGGAAGAAATAGAAAAAGGGAGCATCGGCTTTAGGGAAGCTACGATGGAAATCCTGAAAATTGCATTCATGAATTCATTTGCCCTTGAAGTTGTCACCATGCTCAGTATTGGTTTGGTTGCACTGGAACTGGCTATCCAGCTGATCATCTATGAAAGCATTTCATTCTTCACCGCTTTTTTAGTACTGTTGCTCGTGCCCGAGTTTTATAATTCACTGAAGGACTTGGGGAATGCTTTTCATAATGGAAAAAGCAGTATGGGAGCAGCTGCTACTATCCAGGAAGAACTGGAACAGGCGGAAGAAGGCTGCGAGTGGGGGGGTCGGAAAATAATGGGAAAAGAACCACCGGCTATAAAGCTTGAGGAGGTATCTTTCAGCTATGGTGCCGAGCGTTTTGCTCTTCAGGATATTCATGCCTATATTCCGCCGGGCAGTCAGGCTGCCATTGTTGGAAGAAGTGGTTCGGGAAAGACAACCCTTCTCCACTTGATGGCAGGCTTAGTCCCACCTGGAGACGGAAGGATCCTCGCAAATGGCCATCCTTTATCGTCCTATCAGGAACAGGAGTGGTTCAATCGATTGAGTTATATTACGCAGCATCCTTATATATTCTCGGGAACCATACGAGAGAATATAGCCATCGGAGCGAATGGAGAGCCATCCGATTCGGATATAATGCATGCTGCTGAACAGGCAGGGCTTTCCCATATGATTGAAGACTTGGAACAGGGTTATGATACACCTGTTGGTGAAGCCGGCAGGGGGTTGTCAGGTGGTGAGATGCAGCGCCTTGCCTTAGCCCGAGCCTTTTTGAAGAAGCCTTCTGTCATTCTTTTTGATGAGCCGACTACTGGCCTGGATCTGCAGACCGAACAAGTACTTCAATCTTCCATTGATAAACTAGCACGTCATGCAACCATCATTACGGTTGCCCATCGTCTCCATACGATTCAGGATGCGGATATCATCTTCTACTTGAAAAACGGTATGGTGGCTGCTTCCGGAAAGCATGAAGAATTAATGGAGGTGTCTGCCGATTACCATGCGATGGTAACTGCACACCAAGGGGGACAGCAATCATGAGTGATCTACTGAAGGTTACGAAGCTGATGTTTATGGAAAAAAAAGATATTATCATCTCTATTTTAGCTGGTTTTATAGCTGGGATAGCAGCTGTGGGCTTGTTTGCGGCAAGTGGCTATCTGATATCCAAAGCAGCACTGGCACCTCCGTTATATGCCTTGATTGTGCTGACCTCGACAGTGAAATTGCTGGGTTTTGTACGGGCCATTGCCAGATATATGGAGAGATACTTTTCACACCGTGCTACATTTACCATTCTAAGCAATCTACGGGTTGATTTCTTTAAACGCCTCGAACCACTGGCACCCGGGATTTACCAAAAGTACCGCAGTGGAGACCTGTTGGCCAGGATTGTCGGGGATGTGGAAAGCCTGCAAAATTATTTCTTGAGAGTGTTCTATCCCCCAATTGTACTGGTGATGGTGTTTCTAGCTACGATGCTGTTCACCGCCTATTATTCTGTATATGTTGCGCTTGTGCTGCTGGGGGGACTCGTCCTTACGCTGATAGTCGTCCCAGCCATATTTACTTTCCGACAAGAGAAGATCAATCAGGATGTAAGGAAAAGACGTGGTGAATTATCAACGGAAATAACGGAATTGCTCTATGGCCTCCGTGATTTGAAAATTTATCAGAAACTTGAACAAAAGGAGGAAGCTTTAAATCATTCCTCTGTAAAGTATCTGAGGAATCAGGAGAGCGAGGGCATTAACCGAATTTACAACCAGTCGGTCAACACATTCGTCTCATTATCTGTCTCCTGGCTGGTCCTAGGCTTAGGTGCGTATATGGTGGCAGAAGGCCGGCTGGAGGGAATTTTCTTGGCAATGCTGGTGATGATATCATTGACTGTTTTTGAGGACGCAGGGCCAATGGCAGTATTCCCCATCCATTTGCAGGATAGCAGAAAGGCCGCTAACCGGCTCTATTCTGTGGTGGGGAGGGACGAGGAAGTATCAGAGTCCGTCTCTGGTGAATTAGTCGTCGATCACCCACCGGCCGTTCATATGGATCATGTCTCTTTCAAATTTCCGGAGGAATGGAGGAAAGCAGTTGATGAAGTCACACTGACACTGCCGCCTGGTTCCAAGACAGCGATTGTAGGCCCCAGCGGTTCTGGAAAGTCTACAATTCTGCAGCTGCTATTAAAAATGGCTCATCCTCAACATGGTGTCATCAGCTTGAATGATACACCTGTTGATCAAATACAGCAGGAAAGCATCTGGCGTAATACCAGGGTGGTCCTACAGGAAAATCATTTATTTTATGGCACTGTCCGTGAAAATCTAATGCTGGCTGAAGAAGATTTGTCAGAGGAAAAAATGATACAAGCCCTGAAGAATGTAAAGCTGGAGGGATTTTCCCTTGATGACCATGTACAAGAAAAAGGGGATAATTTGTCGGGCGGAGAGAAACAGCGTCTTGCTATTGCAAGGGCAATGTTGAAAAGTGGGAATCTTTGGCTGCTTGATGAGCCCACCTCTTCGGTGGATGCATTGACCGAGCAGCATATCCATGAATCAATATTCAGCAAGGCTGCCGAAGATACCATTGTTCTTGTCAGCCATCGGCTCGCCGGTTTGGATAAGATGGATCAGATTATTGTCATGGAACATGGACAGATTATTGAATCGGGGACTTTTAATGAGCTGATGACACGTAAGGGTTATTTTTATCAGATGAAAGTAATAGAGAAAAACCTACTATAATATTGCCGTGGTTAGTGAAAATAGACTGAATGAGTATAGGTTTACAATAATAGTGTGAGTTGACTACGATTATTGATGGACAGATAAATTCCAAAGAGAAAGCTCGGGGCAGATTATGCTCCGAGCTTTTTAATATGCTAAAGCAACATTCGACTAAATCCGACCCCATAAGGGCTTTTTCCATACCATTAATTCATAGGGACCGATAAAGGTGAACTCCCCTTTCATTACCTTTTGTCCGTTATAACGATTGAAATCATTGGTTGCAACCAACTCCCAGCTGCCTGAAGAGGGGAGGTGTATATCATAAGAATGGTTGTCAGGGTTTACGTAGATGGCAAAATCTTCTCCATCCCCTAGGAGGGTATAACCGAATACAGGATGAGGAGTTTCGAGTATGTGCAGCCGCTTCCGTATTTCTCCGTTGGTAGTCAGCCGAAACACGGGATACTTTTTCCTCAAACCAATCAATTGCTTAACGAAATTCACATACTGATCTTCCTTCATCCTTCTCCACCAATCCAGCTGATTTACTTCATCACCGGATAGATAGCTGTTTTCATCCCCGCCTTTGCTTCTGAACCACTCCTGACCTGCATGCAGAAATGGTACTCCCTGACTCAACAATGTTAATCCGGTAGCCAATTGATGCATTTTCTTCTTTTCTGACTCTTCCTGCTCCGGATTGGTAAGGAGAAGGCGATCCCATAGGGTATGGTTATCGTGGCATTCCACATAATTAATGGTCTGAGTAGTTTCTGAGACAAATGGATCCCCGAATTCTTTCAAGGCTGAACCGGATACAAGGCTGGGCAGTTTTTCTATAAATTTACCATTTCCATTCACATAGCCTGTATCCTTTGTGTCAAACAAGCTGCCCTTCAGTATATCTCTAAAGCGATCATTGAAAAAACGAAGACCAGGGAGCTGGCTGGAATTAAAGGATGTGGCCTTTCTTTCATCTGGAAGAGCAGTTGGTAGATTCCAGCCTTCACCTAGCAGAAAAATAGACTCCCTTGCACAAAGCTGCTGAATCTGTCTCATGGTATCTATATCCATCACACCCATCAAGTCAAATCGGAAACCATCCACCTCATAGCTTCTCAGCCAGTAGTCGACCGTGTCCAAGATGAACCTCCGAGCCATTGCCCTTTCACTGGCAAAGTCGTTTCCTACACCTGTACCGTTACTACGTGACCCATCATCATGGTAGCGGAAGTAGTACCCTGGCACCAGTTTTTCAAAGGATGAAGACTCCAAATCGTACACATGGTTGAAGACGACATCCAAAATTACGCCGATACCGTGCTTATGGAAGGACTGCACCATCTCTTTACATTCTTTGACACGAGCAGTCACATCTCGGGGAGAGATGGAGTAGCTCCCTTCCGGAACCTGAAAATGCAGGGGGTCGTAGCCCCAGTTATATGATTGTTCAGGAGAAAGCTCATCAACCCGGGCAAAATCATTTACTGGCAGAAGCTGGACATGGGTGCATCCCAACTCTTTAATGTAAGCAATACCAGTCGATTGCCCAGTTTCATCAATCGCTGACGATTCTGTCAGGCCGGCAAACTTCCCCTTATGGTTTACTCCACTTGCTTCATGACTGGTTGCATCCCTAACATGCAGTTCATAGATGATGGCATCCTGAAGCTTTTCCAGCTCCGGGCGTGGGTGGTGAGCGGAAGGCTCGGTACGACTCGGATCCAGCACCACACTTTTTGAACTGTTGGGAAGTAATGCTTTAGCATAGGGATCCGTCGTTTTATTCGTTTTGCCGTTGACCTCCACTTCATATTCATAGGGCATTCCGTGCCAGTCGCCATTCATTTCCAGCTGCCATATTCCTTTGCTCTTCCTGCTCATGGCCAGTACTGTTTCACCAAAGTGCAGTTTAACGGATCGGGCGGTAGGAGCCCAGACGGCAAACAAGGTAGAAGAGGTTGTGTAACTCGCTCCTAATGGCGTCTCAGAGTCGGTATAATGCTCATCAAACCAATCAGTTCTAACAATATTGCCTGGATACACAGGCCACCGATGATCCCCCCATTCCAATTCAAGGGTCTCTCCGAGTGGGAGGGGATGAAGGAGGTTGAGGCGGATTGATGTGTGGTCTAGTCTATCTTCTGCCTCCGCTGGGAACCAATCATTTTTTTCTTTCCAATGCACCTGTGGGCGCTCTCTCTCCAGTTTGCAGACTTCTTCATCTGTAAGGATAACAGTAATGGTACGTACATCATCAATCCAGGCTGCTTGGGTATTCACAACGTTAGCTCCTTCACTGTATTAGTCTTTTCAGTATATGCTACTTTTCCTTATTAAGGTAACCGTTTGTATTCCAAAGGTGGATTTATTTATCTTTCATTCCTTCATTCATATTTTCCCTTTTAGCAAAATAACCATCTCCTGTCCTTGCTAAACGTTGAAATATAAATCCTCTGTTGTATCGACATGACGTGACAAATAGAGATGAAAGTGTCCGAAAATGTCGAAAGAATTTTCTGAAAAATAACCGTATAACCCTTGAAATGGTCTGTTGTTGTATCTATAATTTACATTATTCACACCACTTATCCTAGTAATGAGTACTGACTACAAGGGGGAAGACATCTTGCTTTATAACTTAACTGATGAGGATCTTTTCTTATTCCATCAGGGGACAAATTACCGGTGTTACAGGTTTTTAGGCTGCCACCCGCTGGAGTGGGAAGGCAGAAAAGGACACCGGTTTGCAGTATGGGCTCCTCATGCCGAGCGGGTATGTCTCGTGGGGGACTTTAACCAATGGGAGGGAAGGGACTACTATCTGGATAGAGTAACAGAATCGGGATTATGGGCTGGATTTTTCACCGGTATTTCCCCGGGTCATTCTTATAAGTACGAACTGTATACTCCGGACGGACGTGTCTTATTAAAATCCGATCCTTATGCAATCCAATCGGAATTGCGGCCTGCTACAGCCTCTGTTGTTCCTGATAGTAAAAGGTATCAATGGTCAGACCAAGCATGGCAGGAAGACCAAAGAGAATATAATCCTTATCGTTCTCCTCTTTCCATCTATGAAGTACATATGGGCTCTTGGAAAAAGAAGAGTGACGGCTCTTTTTATACGTATCGGGAACTTGCTGCTGAACTGGTACCCTACGTAAAAGAGTTAGGGTATACCCATGTGGAGCTGCTGCCTTTAGGGGAGCATCCTTTTGATTTGTCTTGGGGGTATCAAACGACCGGATATTTTTCCACCACATCCAGGTATGGATCCAGGGAGGACTTCAAGTACTTCGTGGACCAATGCCACATGGAGAACATAGGGGTCATCATGGACTGGGTACCTGGACACTTTTGTAAAGATGACTTTGGCTTGCGCCAATTTGATGGGGAGCCTTTGTATGAGTATGCCGATCCGGCTAAGAGTGAGAAGAAGACCTGGGGCACCCTGGCTTTTGATTTTGGAAGGCCGGAAGTACAGTGCTTCTTGATTTCCAATGCCCATTTTTGGATGGAAGAATACCATATTGATGGATTGAGGGTAGATGCAGTGGCAAGCATGCTGTATCTCAATTTCGACCGCAGCGATGAAGATGAATGCGTTTATAACTCCTATGGGGGAGAGGAAAATCTGGAGGCGTTCGCCTTTATAAAAAAACTGAATGAAACGGTGTTCGAATCTTATCCCCATGCTCTGATGATGGCAGAGGACAGCTCTGACTTGCCACTGGTGACCTCGCCAACATATCTTGGCGGTCTTGGATTCAATTTCAAATGGAATATGGGCTGGATGAATGACACCTTGGAATATATGGAAAAAGATCCGATTCATCGGAAATGGCACCACCAACTGTTAACTTTCTCCTACATGTACACGCATACGGAAAATTTCTTACTGCCATTGTCACATGATGAGGTGGTTCACGGGAAAAAATCGCTCCTGGATAAGATGCCGGGAGACCAATGGCAGCAGTTTGCCAACTTAAGGCTTTTATATGCCTATATGATTGCCCATCCCGGAAAAAAACTTTTATTCATGGGTGGGGAACTTGGCCAATATGCTGAATGGAAGGATAAAGAAGAAATAGATTGGCACTTGATGAATTATCCACTTCATCAGGGCATCTGGAATTTTGTAAAGGAGTTGAATCATTTCTATCGTGAACGACCCGAATTTTATGAACTGGATCATCAATCAGAGGGATTCGAGTGGATAGACCCCCATCATCCGGACCAAAGCATCATCGCTTTTTTCCGAAGAGGTCTGGAGGAATCCGATGAATTGGTAATTGTCTGCAACTTCACTCCGAATGTGCATTACGATTATAAAATAGGTGTCCGCACTCCCGGTACATACGAAGAAATCTTCAACACAGACGCGAAAGAGTACGGCGGGTCAGGCCAACTCAATGGCAGGGCCCATTATAGCTTCACGGAAAGGTGGCATGGACAGCCGCATCATATAAAGATCAAGGTGCCGCCATTGGGTATGGCGGTATTTAAGCGACAGACCGATATTTTGGAGGAGGATGAGCATTGAAAGAATGTGTTGGAATGTTGTTGGCGGGCGGAGAAGGCAAAAGACTGGGTGCATTGACCAATAATCTGGCAAAACCGGCTGTGCCGTTTGGCGGAAGGTACCGTATTATCGACTTTACGTTGAGCAATTGCTCGAATTCAAGTATTCAGACCCTGGGGGTTCTGACCCAGTATTCTCCGCTGGAACTTCACCGGCATATTGGTGACGGGAAGCCCTGGGATATGTCCAGAAGGGATGGCGGGGTGACGGTGTTATCCCCTTTTACTGCCAAGGGTGGTGGTGACTGGTATTCTGGCACGGCGGATGCAATCTATCAGAATATCCATTTTATTGATCAATATAATCCGGAGTATGTATTAGTCATCTCAGGCGACCATATCTATCAGATGGATTATACCAAAATGTTGGATGAACATAAGCAGACAGGGGCTGACGCTACCATTTCTGTGATAGAGGTCGATTGGGAGGAAGCTTCCCGCTTCGGAATCCTCAATACGACTGATCATCTGGAAATCTATGAGTTTGAAGAAAAGCCTGAATACCCAAAAAGCAATCTGGCATCCATGGGTATCTATATTTTTTCTTGGAAAAAGCTGCGCGACTATCTGATACGCGATGCACAGCTTGCTTATTCCAGCCATGACTTCGGCAAAGATATTATTCCTTCCATGCTGAATGGAGGCTGCAGGATGCAGGCGTACCGTTTTGAAGGGTACTGGAAAGACGTAGGCACCATTCAAAGTTATTGGGAGGCGAATATGGATTTGCTGACAGGAAAAGGCCTGTCCCTTAACGACAAAAATTGGAGGGTTCATACCAAGGATGCTACATCGCCACCTGAATATATCGGGACTAGAGCTGTTGTGAAAAATTCTTTGGTGAACTCTGGATGCAGGATCTATGGAAGAGTGGATAGGTCGGTTATCTTCCGTAATGTAGAAGTGCGGGAGGGAGCTGATGTCCGTGAATCCATCATCCACCCAGGAGTGAAGGTGGGAGGTAATTCCGTGCTGGAACGTGTCATCATCATGGCGGATACGGTTGTACCGGAAGGAACCTATATACGTGCGGCTGCCGATGAGGAACCGATTGTTCTTAATCAAGAGGTATTGGAAAATAGGCTCACATTGACAGGAGATGAAGCGTAATGAGCAAAATGATGGGATTAATCAATTTGGAACATGAATATCCATTATTCAATGAATTGACGTATTTCCGTAATGCGTCCTCCATTCCTTTTGGAGGACGATACCGGATGATCGATTTCACTCTCTCCAACATGGTGAATTCCGGTATTGAGGAAGTGGCTATTTTTGTGCGGAATAAATACCGCTCCTTAATGGACCATATGGGAACCGGGGAGAATTGGGATCTGGACCGCAGAAATGGTGGTTTATTCATCCTTCCACCAGATTGGAACGATCCAAATGACCAATCAAGAGGTGACTTGCAGTTCTTTCATAATAACAGGGATTATTTTCATCGGAGCAAGTCGGAATATGTACTGATAAGTGGTAGCCAGTTTATCACCAACACCGATTATCAAGAGGCTTTCCAGTTTCATTTGGATCGTCAGGCTGATGTTACGTTGATTTCCGTGGAAGTGGATACTTTGAGGGAGGAGCATGAACCCTATTTGCGTCTGGAGACGGATGATCTTAACTGGGTAAGAGGGCTTACCAATGACAAAAGGAACCCACGGATCTTTACAGGTGTTTATATTATTCATAAAGAATTACTGATGGAATTGGCGGATCATTGTATTGCTTATGACCGAGACCATTTCTTTTTGCATGGAATCAAGGAAAAACTGGATGAACTGAGGGTTCAGACTTTTGCACATCAAGGCTACAGTGCATTCGTAAACAATGTCGACAGTTATTATCAGCATAATATGAACCTGCTTGATGAGGAGAATTACCGCAACCTCTTCCATCAGCAACATATCGTACGAACGAAAGTATCCAATAATCCTCCGGTGGAATACGGGGAACAGACAAAAGTAAACCAGGCGATCATAGCCAATGGCTGTACGATTGGTGGAGAGGTGGAAAGAAGTGTGCTGTTCAGAGGTGTAAGCATCCAGCAGGGAGCGGTCGTAAGGAATTCCATCATTATGCAACGATGTATCATTGAAGATGGAGTTCATCTGGAAAATGTCATTTTGGATAAAGATGTGCACGTGAAGGCAGGGCAGAAACTGGTCGGGTCCATCGAGAAGCCGTATGTGGTGGCCAAGCGGCAGGAAATTTAAAGGAAATAAGGGAAGGAGGAGATGGTGAATGAAGAATGTCCTGTTCGTTGCTTCAGAATGTACACCTTTCATCAAAACAGGTGGGCTAGCAGATGTAATCGGCTCTCTCCCCAAGGCACTAAAACAATATGAACAATTGGACACTCGTGTCATTCTTCCTCTTTATGACGAAATTGGACAGGAATGGCATGGTAAGATGAAGCATCTTGCATCTTTTGATGTTCAATTAGGGTGGAGGAATCAGCAGACAGATGTCTATTTGCTAAAACATGAAGGTATCACCTATTACTTTATAGCGAATGACTACTATTTTACACGTAAGGGGATATATGGTTATTACGATGATGGAGAGCGGTTCATCTATTTTTCGCAAGCGGTGATTGAGGCCCTATCACATATCAATTTCAAACCGGATACCCTTCATGCACATGATTGGCAGGCAGGAATGGCGGTAGCCCTTGCCCGCATCACGAAACCAGTAGAGGGAATGTCCACTGTGTTCACCATTCATAACATCCAGTATCAGGGAGTGATGCCTATCGGTTCGTTCGAGGATTTCTTCCGGCTCTCCCGAGAGCACATAGCCGGTATGGAATGGAACGGAATGTTGAACTGTCTGAAAAGTGCTTTGTTCCATGCTGACAAAGTTACTACCGTCAGTCCTACGTATGCTGAAGAGATACAGGAGGAATATTATGGAGAGGGGCTTGCTCCAATCCTCAGGGAAAGGTCGAATGACGTGACAGGTATTTTGAACGGTATTGATCCCAAAGAATACCACCCACTGACAGACCCGTACCTGCCAGTGAATTACCGGACTTCCCGAGCGAAAAAGAAAGAGAACAAACTGGCCCTTCAGAAGACGTCTGGCCTGCCTCAGGATGAAGAAGTCCCAGTATATGTAATGGTAAGCAGGTTGGTGGAACAGAAGGGAATCCATTTAATCCAGCATATCCTGGAGGAGTTCCTTGAGGAGGAAATACAGTTTATCGTATTGGGAACGGGAGAAGAAGAGTTCGAGAATTATTTCAGATGGCTGGCGGACAGCTATCCGGACAAGGCAGCGGCAATGCTTACATTCGATGAGCAGGCCTCTCGCTTGATGTACGGCGGAGCAGACTTTTTCCTGATGCCTTCTAAATTTGAACCGTGTGGCCTTGCCCAGCTAATTGCCCTTCAATATAAAACAGTTCCCATTGTAAGGGAAACAGGGGGATTGAAAGATACAGTGACACCATATAATCGGCTTACCGGGGAAGGGACCGGTTTCAGCTTCAGCAATTATAATGCCCATGAACTCTTGCACGTCCTACGGCTGTCGTTGAATGTTTACCAAGCGGAGAATGATTGGCATCTTCTTTCACAAAATGTAAATAAAAGCCAGTTCACTTGGAAAGAGTCTGCCCGGGAATATAAGAATATGTATGATGCACTGACACCAATTTACGGATAGGAGTGGGGGAATGCAGCCATACACTGCAGATGGATTGAAAGATGAAATAGCACGAAGATTACAAGTAGATAAAGGGCAGAAGCTGGAAGAGGCCTCACCGAAAGATGTCTACTATGCACTTGCTTCCATCGTCCATGGAGAAATAATGCCATCATGGAATAAAACACAACAAAAATATAAAGATAAAAAGGCTAAGCAGGTTTATTATCTTTCCATGGAATTTTTAATCGGAAGTTTGATTAAGAGTAATTTATTGAATTGCGGGATGCTGAATCAGACGATAGAAGCATTGAGAAAAATGGGTTTTCATCCGGAGGAGATCTTTGCTCAAGAGCAAGACGCAGCTCTTGGCAATGGGGGGCTCGGAAGACTTGCTGCTTGTTTTCTTGATTCGTTGTCCTCCTTGGACTATCCCGGACATGGACACGGTATCCGGTACCGATACGGATTATTCGAGCAGCGGATCATTCATGGAAATCAAGTCGAACTTCCGGATTATTGGCTGAAGGATGCCTACCCATGGGAAAACCGTAAAGAAGAGGAAGCAATCCTTATCCATTTCCGGGGAGAAGTACATATGTTCAAAAAGAATGATGGCTCCTTGGAGTTTAAGCATGAGAACACAGATAAAGTGATGGCAGTCCCATATGACATACCTGTTGTCGGCTATCAAAACAGTACAGTAAATACGCTGAGACTCTGGAGTGCAGAACCTTACTTTCCGCCGGAAGAGAATGAGGGGCAGGAAGATGATTTTTATCATGATTTGGAACACCAGCATTCCATTGAGCAGATCACCGGCTTTCTATATCCGGATGACTCCAACATAGAGGGGAAGGAATTGAGGCTGAAGCAGCAATATTTCCTCGTTTCTTCCAGCATTCAAAATATCATCCGCCAATTCAAGGAAAATTATCAGCTTCCGCTTAGCAGGCTTCCTGAGAAAGTTGTCATCCAAATCAATGACACTCATCCATCCCTCGGCATCCCGGAAATGATGCGCGTGTTGATGGATGAGGAAAATCTTAGCTGGGATGCCGCATGGAAGGTTACCACTGGAGCCTTCGCTTATACCAATCATACGACATTAAGCGAAGCATTGGAGACATGGCCAGTTGAGATGACTGAAGGCCTTCTGCCACGGATCTATATGATCATTCATGAAATAAATGAGCGGTTCTGTCGGGATTTATGGTTTAACCATAAAGAAAAGCGAGAGGAAATTCCTCAGCTTGCTGTCATTGCCGATGGCCGGGTCCATATGGCCAGGCTTGCGATCGTCGGCAGTTTCAGCGTGAATGGAGTTGCCAGAATCCATACAGAGATATTGAAGAATCAGGAGATGAGTGGGTTTTATTCCCTTTATCCAAAGAAGTTCAATAATAAAACAAACGGTATTACCCACCGACGCTGGCTTCTTCAGGCCAATCCAGGTCTCGCAGGACTGATAACTGACGTAATCGGGCCTAATTGGATCAGAAGGCCGAAGCAGCTGATCAGTTTGATGAAGTATACAAAAGACCGGCCATTATTGGAGAAATTTGCGTCTGCTAAACAGCAGAATAAGCAGGCGTTGGCAAATTTCATCCATCAACGTACGGGGATAGCAGTCGACCCTCATTCCATTTTTGATGTGCAAATCAAGCGGCTGCACGAGTATAAGAGGCAGCTGTTGAACATTTTCCATGTCATCTATTTATACAATGAGTTGAAAGATAATCCCCAATTGGATGTAGTGCCGCGGACCTTCATTTTTGGGGCAAAAGCAGCCCCCAGCTATTATTTGGCAAAGGAGATCATCAAGCTGATCAATACGGTCGCTAGTATTGTCAACTATGATAAAGATGTGAAGGATAAGCTGAAAGTCATCTTCCTTGAAAACTATAATGTCAGCCTGGCGGAGAAAATCATACCAGCTGCCGATATAAGCGAACAGATTTCAACGGCCAGCAAGGAAGCCTCCGGAACAGGAAACATGAAAATGATGATGAATGGGGCTTTGACCATCGGCACCATGGATGGAGCAAATATTGAGATTCACGATTTGGTCGGAGATGACAATATGTTTATTTTCGGCTTGTCTGCAGAGCAGGTGATGGATTATTATCGGCACGGAGGGTATAGTGCTACAGACATCTATAACACGGACGACAGGGTGAAGAGGATTCTTGATCAGCTGAAATTAGGTGAATTCGGTTCCCAGGAGATTGAATTCAAAGATATTTACTATAATATCCTCTCCCATAATGATCCCTATTTTGTTCTGAAAGATTTCGAGCCGTATATGGAGGCGCATGAGATTGTAGAGCGCACGTATCGGGACACCTATTCGTGGCTGCAGAAAAGTGTCACTAACATTGCCTACTCAGGGAAGTTTTCTAGTGACCATACCATTCAACAGTACGCTACTGGTATATGGAATCTAAAGCAATTCAAAGAAAAAGAGTAAAACTCGAGAGCACCTCTGTCTGCTGAAAGTTGCAGGCAGGGGTTTTTTTGGGTAATATTGCCCCTTATGGGTATTATAATTGACATAAAAAGGCAACAAAAGATAAAATCATCAAAAAATTTGATTAATATATTGCATTTTTCGCAGGAAGATAGTATGATGTATTTCATATTAATATATTGCATATAAGTCTATGGACAGGCATTCAATATAATCAGGAGGAATATACATGGAACGAAAATTGTCTTTTTCATCATATGCTGCTATAGGAGTCATGTTGTTCGCACTATTTTTCGGAGCGGGAAATCTTATTTTCCCAGCCCAGCTCGGGCAATATGCAGGAGTTAATTTATGGCCGGCTATTATCGGATTTCTGATTACAGGTGTTGGTTTGCCGCTATTGGGAATTATCGCCATGAGCTTTTCCGGCAGCCGTAATCTGCAAGAATTAGCTAGCAGAGTGCATCCCGGTTATGCCATTTTCTTTACGTCTCTACTTTATTTAACGATCGGACCATTCTTTGCGGCACCGCGTACAGGAACAGTTGCTTTTGAGGTAGGAATTTCCCCCTTTATCGGTGAGGGTTTTCAACAAGGTGCCCTTTTCATATTCACACTGTTGTTTTTTGCAATCACCCTATGGTTTTCCCTACACCCGGCTAAGCTGGTAGATAATGTGGGGAAGGTATTGGCCCCTGGTTTGGTGGTACTAATCATAATACTGTTGGCCATGGCATTCTTTCAACCAATGGGCGCAATGGAAGCACCACAGGACGCGTATGCAAGTGGAGCGTTTGTTACCGGTTTTCTGGAAGGGTACAACACGATGGATGCACTTGCCTCCCTTGTATTTGGTATCATCGTCATTAATGCGATCAGGTCGATGGGGGTCACATCGAAGACGGAGATACTTAAAACAACTGCGAAATCCGGTAGCATCGCCATCCTGCTCCTTGCTGCCATTTACGTAGGCATTGCTTATATGGGGGCTACCAGTACACAAGTTTTTGGACTCTTTGAGACTGGAGGACCTGTATTAAGTGGAGCTGCATCCTACTATTTCGGTACATTTGGATCAATTATGCTGGCAATTGTCATTACACTTGCTTGTTTGACAACCGCCATTGGATTGACCACGGCAAACGCGGAATACTTCCATACGCTGATACCAAAGATCAGCTATAAACAATGGGTGGTATTCTTTGCTTCACTGACCTTTGTGATTGCCAACTTTGGTCTTGCAAACATTATTGCTTTTTCGATACCTGTATTGATGTTCCTTTATCCATTGGCCATTGTCCTGATTTTGCTGGCCTTCTTGTCTCCTCTGTTCAATCACGCACGAATTGTATACGCATCTACGATCGGTGTGACATTCTTGATCAGTATCATTGATGGACTCAAGTCATTATGTGATTCTCTCGGTATTGATTATTTCAGTTGGATGGTACCGATTGTGTCCTTCTATGAGCAGGTGCTTCCGTTCTACAATGAAGGGCTGGGCTGGTTGCTTCCGGCAGCAGTAGTCATTGCCATTACTTCCATCATCGTCCGTGTGTATAGAGCAAAATCAGTAGAGGCCCATGCTTGAGGAAACCGATAAGCTGGATCCTTTTAGTCAAACAAGCAGCACAATTCAACTAATTGTGCTGCTTGTTTCTTGATATATGGGTGAATATGCTCACTTCTGGGGTTTCCGACCTTGTCATTGGTGGATGGACTACTCAGGGAAAGGCAGTACATGAATAAAAGAAGCAAAAAAATCGCTCGGAGCATTTTGCTCGGAGCGTCTTTTTAATGGCTACAATCTATTTATTTTCTTGGCTAATCGGACTCTATCTTAGGGAATTCTTCGATGGCGCGGAGCCAGTTTCCTTTCATGATGGGAGTCAGGCTATCCTTGTCTTGCTTCTTCAAAAGGTCAATGATCTCAGAATGTTCACGGATGGAATCTTCTGTAAGAACGATCGAGTTATGGAAGAATTGTCTGCGGACATGTGCCTGCAATTTACCGATGATATCATGAATGTAGGAATTATTTGCTGTATCTACAATGATTTGGTGGAACTCTTCGTCAATCTTTAAAGCAGAATAGTAGTTTTCCGAATGAATTGCCTTGGCGAAGCGGTCATTCGTCCGTTCCAGCAAATCGATGGTATCCTCTGTTATATGCTCTACGGCCAGTTCAGCGGATAAAGCCTGAAGTGCTGCCAGCGGAGGGAGCAGGTCTTTAATTGCTTCCCGGTCCACTTCGGTCACTTGGGTAGCTTTACCTGGGAACATTTCTACAAATCCTTGCGCTTCAAGCAATTGGAGGGATTCCCGCACAGGTGTTCTGCTTACGCCCAGAGCATTGGCAAGTTCCGTGTCATTCAATTTTTCTCCGGGAAGGAGTGTCCCATCGATAATCCATTGTTGAAGTTGGTTAAATGCATTTTCCTTCGCCGTCTGACGAACCGGTTTGGAATGGTCAGTTGGTATTGGCATAAGATTCACCCTTGCTATTAATAAATTGGTTTAATACCTATAAGATTAGTATACATGAAATTCCAAGGAATTGATATACAATATATTGATTTATATAATAGACTATTTGCCTTTTGAATTTTATATAAAATCACGTTGACCAAGGTGGTCGATAGTGCTACATTATAATAGACTGTAGTGGTCTAACTTATAATAGTTATGGACGGGGAGGGGGATCGTTATGAATAAATCGTTCGATCATCTGGAAGAAGAGAAAAAGACGAGGATATTGAATGCTGCTATGAAAGAGTTTGCCGACAAAAAATTTGATCATGCCTCGACTAATGAAATAGTAAGGAATGCCGGTATAGGCAAGGGAATGCTTTTTTATTACTTTAATAATAAACAAGACTTGTTCTACTATTTAATAGGCTATTCGCTGGATGTCATGGCAGAACAATTCCTGTCGCAGATCGATACCAGCGAGACGGATTTCGTAGAACGAATGAAGCAAATCGCTGAAGTGAAACTACGCTATTTCCGAACACATCCGGATATTAATCATTTTATAGCTTCTGTGTACCTGGATGACCAGTTTATCCTTCCGGTTGAACTAAGGAGGAGACTGGAAAAGTTAAAAAGAAAAGGCCATGAAATAATGTATGAGAACATCGATAAAGGGTTGTTCCGACAGGATATAGATATAGAAAAAGCATTCCATCTCATCCAGTGGGCCATGAATGGATACCAAGAAGAGGTGATGAGCCGTCTGAGGGGAGAGAACATACCGGAACTTGACTTGGATATTTACTGGCAGGAGTTTTATGATTACTTGGAGGTACTTAAAACAAGCTTCTACAAAAAAGAGGGGGAGAAGCAATGAGTCTGCTTACGATCAGCAACCTTACCAAGAAGTTTGGGAACTTTACTGCGTTGGATGGATTGAACATGGAGGTCGAAAAAGGAGAAATCTACGGATTCATCGGGCCTAATGGTGCTGGGAAGTCAACGACCATTCGCGTACTTCTCGGCATGCTTAAAGCCACGTCCGGAAGGGCACAGATATTCGGCAAAGATGTCTGGAAAAATGCGGTTGACATTCACCGAAAAATTTCCTATGTACCAGGAGATGTGAAGCTATGGCCTAATTTAACAGGTGGTGAAGTGATAGATATGTTTGTCAGACTTCATGGGGGAAGGGCTGATCACAGGCGGAGCGAGCTGATGGAACGCTTTGATTTTGACCCGAGTAAGAAGTGCCGGACTTATTCCAAAGGAAATCGGCAGAAGGTGGCCCTCATAGCTGCGTTTTGTGTGCATGCAGAGCTGTATATACTTGATGAGCCGACTTCCGGACTTGACCCGTTAATGGAAAGTGTCTTCCAGGATTGTGTGCAGGAATTGAAGCAAGAAGGAAAAAGCATTCTCCTGTCCAGCCATATTTTATCCGAGGTTGAAAAGCTTTGTGACAGAGTGGGGATTATCAGGCAGGGCAGTATGATTGAAAGCGGGACACTCGAAGAGCTCCGTCATTTGAGGGGGACCAATTTATCGGTGGAAACCAGGGAGCCTGCCACCTTCCTGGAGCAGATGGAGGGGGTCCATGATATCAAGAAAAATGGGCACACTCTATCGCTTCAAGTCGACCAGGAGGCAATGGAACAGGTGATGAAGCAATTGAGTTCATTGGGTATCATCAGTCTGGAGAGTAGGCCTCCTACGTTGGAAGACCTGTTTATGAGGCATTATCATCATAAAGAGAAGCTGCAATCTGGAGGTGGTTCCTGATGGTTGGCACTCTTTTCACAGGGGCAGGTTCACTTTTCAGCATAGGGTTAAAAAGGGAGAGGATACGCATACCTCTTTGGATGGCAGGTATCACCTTTTTCACCCTCTTGGTTCCGGGAGCGTTTACCGAACTGTATCCTTCCCAAAATGATAGGATGGGCATTGCTGAGACCATGCGCAACCCTGCGATGACAGCATTGATAGGACCCGGCAACTTGGATAACTATACGATAGGGGCTATGACTGTCCATCAAATGCTGTTGTTTACTGCATTGACAGTTGCTTTCATGAATATTCTGCTGATGAGCAGACATACGCGGGGAGATGAAGAAGAGGGGAGAGAGGAAATGCTTCGTGCCTTGCCGGTCGGGCGTCTTTCCCACCTACAGGCCTCCTTTATGTTGGCTTTAGTTACAAATTTGCTGCTTGCTCTGATTATAGGGGTTGGGTTATATGCCCTGAGGATAGAGGGTATGTTTCTCGAAGGCTCCCTTTTATATGGAACGGCTCTTGGGGGAATAGGATTATTTTTCGCGGGAGTTACAGCAATCTCTGCCCAGCTGGTGGAGACTTCCAGAGGAACAGCAGGTTTAACGATAGCAGTATTGCTATTTTCCTACCTGGCCCGGGGAATGACAGATATTAACGATCAGACATGGTCCTGGTTCTCACCATTGGGTTGGGTGACGAAAACGGAAGCCTATACGTCAAACAACTGGGGCCCTGTATTATTGATGGCTATTGCTGCATGTCTGCTGTTAGTTGCAGCATATTATCTGAACGCGAAGAGGGATATAGGGACCGGACTCCTCCCTTCTAAACCAGGAAGGGCACATGCCTCATGGGCTTTGAGCAGCCCGGTGGGGCTTTCGCTCAGGCTTCAGAGGACAGGGATGGCTGCCTGGGGAGTCGGTCTCTTGGTGATGGGGCTATCTTATGGCTCCGTATTAGGGGATCTGGAAGGATTCTTTGAAGGGAATGAACTATTGCAACAGATGTTGGACGAAGATGATCGTCTTACGATAGTGGAACAGTTTCTTCCGGTGCTAATGGTGGTGGTCGCCATTTTATCCAGTATTCCTCCTCTTCTGTCCATGCTTAAATTAACTGGTGAAGAGAGGAAAGGAAGGGTGGGTCATCTGCTTGGCAGGCAAATATCCCGCCAGAAATTGATGGCAAGTTATCTTATGGTAGCAGCAGTAAATGCCTTTGTCATGCTCTCGCTTGCGGTTATTGGCCTGTGGGTTGCAGGTAATGCAGTGATGGAAGAAGGATTGTCTTTTTGGTTTTTATACGGTGCTGGGATGGCCTATTATCCTGCTTTCCTGGTAATGCTCGGCTTAACCATGTTGTTAATCGGGGTGCTGCCGAATTACACCAAGCTGGTTTGGCTCTATTTGGCTTATTCATTCATGATTGTCTATTGGGGCGGATTATTCGATTTATCGGACTGGGCAGGCAAGTTATCCCCTTATGGGCACGTCCCTCAAGTGCCGATAGATGAATGGACAGTGTTACCGGTAATTGTTCTGATCGTTTGTGCTGTCATTTTAGCGGTAGGAGGATTTATAGGATATGCAAAGCGGGATATCGATGCCGGATAACTAGCAAACCGATCATCCAGTCTAGGTTTTGAAAGGAATAGGAATAGAAAAATGGTCCGGCTCATCAGCCGGGCCATTTTCCGTCTATAGCTTGACAATTGTCCTGCCCCGCACCTTGCTTTGCAGGATTTTGTCCAGTACAGCAGGGACTTCCTCTAAGGAGACTTCATGCACAATTTCTGTTTCCAGGGAATGTGGTTTCAGGTCATCAGCCAGCCTGTTCCAAACTTCTCTCCTGAGTTCCATAGGGCATTGGACAGAGTCTATGCCGAGCCAGTTGACACCTCTCCCGATGAATGGCAGGACAGTAGTGGAAACCTCTATACCACCGACCATTCCACTGGTCGCAACAGAGCCGCCGGATTGGAGGCTGCTGAGAATAAATTGCAAGGTTTTTCCACCGACTGGATCAATAGCACCAGCCCACTGTTTCTTTCTGGTAGGGGTCCCGGCCGTATCTGTAATTTCTTCTCTATCGATTATTTGCGCAGCTCCCAGTTTTTCCAAGTATTCCTGTTCGGATGACTTGCCGGTAGCGGCGGCAACCTGATATCCTTTTTTAGCTAACATATCGACAGCGAGACTGCCTACTCCGCCGGTGGCTCCAGCAACCAGTACTGGTCCCTTATCAGGGTTCAGGCCATTATCTTCTAGCCGTTGGATGGATAGACCAGCTGTCAGGCCAGCTGTTCCGAGAATCATTGCTTCCCTCATCGTCAATCCATCCGGAAGAGGGACCACCCATTCTTTAGGTACTCTTGCAACTTCACTGTAACCACCCCAATGGCCGGTACCTAGTGCATAGCTGGTCACAATCACCTGGTCACCTTCTGAGAACGCTGGTGTCTCGGAATGTATGATCGTTCCGGCCAAATCAATCCCCGGGACTAATGGGAACTTCTCTACCAACTGTTGCTGGATACCAACAATGGCATCCTTATAATTGACACTGGAATAGGCGACTCTGATGGTGACGTCTCCGTCTGGCAGATCGCTTTGGTCACACTGCTTCACTTTCAACTGGCCATTTTCCTTTTCTTTATCAAGCACCAATGCCTGAAATTGATCCATTAGATGGTCATCCTTTCCTCCAATTAATCTTACTATCATTTTAATTGTCTTGAAGCCAAGTTTAAAGCAATCTGGTTTAGAGAGGGATGATAACAGCACCCACATGAATATAGAAGGCATTAGGCGAATGCTCGTCAACGGGGAAGAAGGTTGGACTCATTAACCTCCTGATTCCCGGGAATTATATAGAGTGAGTTGGGTCGACAATGGTCAAAGAGAGGAGAAAGCCATTCATGAGTACATTGATCGTGACAGATGAAATCATCATTCACGCTCCTTTGTCCAAAGTATGGAAAGTACTCACCTATCCAATCTACATCAGAAGGTGGGATGACTTCCCTGATACCTGCCGCGAACACCCGCTCAAGGCAGGACAAGTGTATTTTTGGGAGCTTCCAAGAGGAGGTTATTCAAGCCATACCGTAGTGAAATTGGAAAGGGAGAGGCGGATGCATATTTCACTCTTATCCACAACCAGGGGATATCCTTTTCAGATACGAACTGTTGGTACATGAGAAAAACACTCGTCTCAGACTAAGGCACGGAGACTTTTCCGTCTTGACGAACGGCCAAGATTATTACGAAGCTGCTGCTGAATTTGCTGACGTGGCAAAACATCGAATAAAGCAACTGGCAGAATATGATTAGTAAAACCCTCCGGTGTGGAGGGTTTTAAGGGTTAATATGGATCGGCGTCATGGCCTTTCTCGACTGCGTCCTGTGGACCTTTTTCGCTGTCCTCATTTCCTAGCGGTCCAGGTTTGGAATTTTGCCCCATCATTTTCTTGGCCTCTGCAAGGCCTTCTCGCAGGCGGCGTCCATATTCTTCATCGGCAGATTCGGCAAGCTCTACCATCTTATCCTGGATGCGTTGGTCGCATTCTGACAAGTCCCCTACGAGGTTGCTGATCAATTCATCCTTTTCCCAGTCTTCAAACATACGATATGTTTCGCCGGCTTGTTTCGTATTTTCTTCTCGGTCAATAGTTTCCCTTACCAATTTCCCCTTGACTTCAGGAGTGTATTCTTTCCCGGATTGTTCAGCTTCTTGGAATCCACCAAGAATGGATGGTTCATAATTGATGCTTGGGTTTTTGTTGCCTCCCACGCGGCGGTCTACTTCATAACGCATGTTGCCGCCTTCCTGGTTGGTGTTCACCTGCTTTTGCGCCCGGTTGATCGGCAGCTGGAGATAGTTTGCGCCGACGCGGTAACGCTGGGTATCTGAATAGGAAAATGTCCTTCCCTGCAGCATTTTATCGTCAGAGAAATCCAGCCCGTCTACAAGTACCCCGGTACCAAATGCTGATTGTTCCACTTCGGCGTGGTAGTCTTCCGGGTTTTTATTCAACACCATTTTACCAACAGGCAGCCATGGGAACTGGTCCTCTGGCCAGAGTTTTGTATCATCCAGCGGGTCAAAATCTAATTCTGGATGCTCGTCGTCGCTCATGATTTGCACATATAGTTCCCATTCTGGATATTCTCCTCGTTCGATTGCCTCATATAAATCCTCTGTTGCATGGTTGAAGTTATTGGCCTGGATTTCTTCCGCCTCTTTCTGGGTCAGGTTCTTAATTCCTTGTTTCGGTTCCCAATGGTACTTCACGAGTACCGCCTCACCCTCTTGGTTCACCCATTTATACGTATTGACACCAGACCCCTGCATCTGACGATAATTCGCCGGGATTCCCCATGGAGAGTATACAAAGGTCACCATATGGAAGGATTCTGGAGAGCTTGCACAGAAGTCGAAGAAGCGCTGGCTGTCCTGGATGTTCGTTACTGGATCTGGCTTGAATGCATGGATCATATCGGGAAACTTCATCGCATCACGGATGAAGAAAATCTTCAAGTTGTTTCCGACCAAGTCCCAGTTTCCATCTTCTGTATAGAACTTCACCGCAAAGCCTCGGGGATCCCGTAAGGTCTCTGGGGAATGTCCGCCATGGATGACCGATGAAAAACGGACAAATACAGGGGTCTGCTTCCCCTTTTCCTGAAAAAGCTTCGCTCTTGTATACTTGGATACCGGTTCATCACCTGCAGTGCCATATGCTTCAAAATATCCATGAGCACCAGCGCCACGGGCATGTACTATACGTTCAGGAACTTTCTCCCTGTCAAAGTGACTGATCTTTTCGATGAAATCATAGTTCTCCAATGTACTTGGCCCTCGATTTCCAACTGTGCGTATACTTTGGTTGTTGGTAACCGGATGGCCTTGTCTGTTCGTTAGCGTGTCATCTTTTTCATAATTCGTTCTTTGATTATGTTTGCCTTCAGCCATTCTATATCTCCTCTTTCCATTAGTGTGTTGGTAATGACAAAGGGCGATTCCCGATTCGGAATCTGAGGTACTAATATATAGAATGACCGTTTAGGATGAGGTTTATTAAATTTCTTGTGGAAGTGGAGTTTTATAAGATCCGTGCCGTGGAGAAAGATATGATAGGGACCACGTGATGTGAAGTGATAAATATGGGAGGGCAGGCAGTTCAATGAGGAAGGCAGGTTGCCGGCGCGGTAATTGCTGCACCGGCACTAAGATTCATCAATTTGCAGGCACCAACCGGACAGGGACCCCTTCTGTCTGTGCTTCTTCATAGCATTTAATCAATCCATGTTCCCGGATATCTTGCTTTTTCACCCGTTTTTGATTTACCGTTACTTCAACAGGACCTTCAAACGGGAAGGTTTCCAAAGAAACAGTCTGTTCATCCAACCAGTTGATGCCAATCGGATTTTTATGAAAGCCATCCAATTCAAATGGGAGGGGGATGCCCTGCTTGAAAAATGGATGCTCATCCTGCTTGCCCACCCCCGGGTCGTTTATACATACATAGAGGGAGAAGTTATCACCAAGCTGGACCAGCCCATAATGAAAGTTAAACAAACGTTTGTTGAAATCGGGAAGGTTCTCCATAATTCGTTCTTGTCTTGCTGTTTCTTGTCGGACAAATAGGTCTGCTTGCCTTGAGGATTCCGCAGCAATAAAGCGTTTGTAATGTTCACTGCAAAGAAGCGCAGCATAAGGGTCTGCCTTTTCCACTTCATCTATCCCAAGGGTATACAAGATCACTTTCGGGTGAATGGGGAAGTCGGTAAAGGTGAAAGGCTCCTGCTTTGCATCATTCCAAAAAGGTTGTTTATCAAATTCTTTCCAGCCTAGGTCATGCTGCTCGATTGCATATAGTACAGACTCTTTTCTTCCCTTGCCTTCAAATAAATTGTCTTTCCATCTTTCCATAATTTCTCCGGAAAGCTTGGCGTGATGGTGTTGCTCCACCAAAACGAAATCGTTATCATGTTCCCTGATAATCATCCTCCGCACATCCTTTCGATTTGCTACCTACTTTGTATTTTTCCCTATATAGATGAATATGTAAACAGTTAAAAAAATAGCAGGCTTCATCCTTCCAGATGAAGCCTGCTTGTCATATCAATTGTTGAAAACGTAAACGCTTGTTGAGTGCATACATAACTGGAATTCCAACTGCCAATACAACAAACTCCCCTGCAGCGGTGGTCAGCCATGTGAAGAGGAAAGGCAGACCAAGTGCCAGGTTCAATTCAAAGGCAATAATAAACATGTTAAAAGAAAAAATCAGGGTATTAAGAACTAATAGTACCCACGTATTCTTGATATATTTTGCCAATAAAATGATAAGTCCGAGCGACACAGCGGAGTGGGCCACCCCGAAAATCAAATCATACATACCCAATGGGGAGAACAGCAGATTGCTGAGGAACACTCCAAGGACTATACCGAAAAAGTACTTTTTATTGAACACTACAAGGTGGTTGAACATTTCTGGAATCCTGAACTGCACATTGGTGAATCCAAAGGGTTGAATGACCATGGAAACAGCAATATATAAGGCTGCCAATACAGCATTGACGACAATTGTATTTGTTTTCATTATCTTCTCTCCTTAGTTTTTTATCGTGGGAGGGTCTCGAACCACGTATTTTAACTTACCAAGTATAATATAAAAAGATGGAAATGGGAAGGATACGAGTACTTCAAGGGGACATCTAGTTGACAATTATAGGGAAAGAACTCTACAATTTACATAAAGTAACCTAGTTTATTATTGTAACTAATATAATGTAAAGGGAGATTATCATGGAAACTAAATTTTTTGAAAACCCGGCAACCTATGTGGGGCAAGTGTGCATCAATGTTACCAATCTGGATCGATCTATTGCTTTCTATGAAGAAGTAGTGGGGTTCAACGTGCTGGAAAGGGCGGGGAATAGTGCGTCTCTGACAGCTGATGGAAAACGTCCAATCCTGACCATAGTCGAGCCGGAGGGCTCCATGCCGAAAGAAGAGCGGAAAGCCGGACTGTTCCACTTCGCTATATTACTTCCTTCCCGGGAGGACCTCTCCAGCTTTTTGACACATCTGATAAAGGCGGGACGCACCTTGCAGTTAGGTGCCTCGGATCATCATGTGAGTGAAGCTCTGTATTTCAATGACCCGGATGGTAATGGCATCGAGGTATATAGGGATCGTCTGTCAGATGAATGGAGTTGGAACGGTAGTACCGTGAAAATGGTGACAGATCCGTTGGATGCTGACAGTCTTGTCGCGGAAAGTGACCGGGAATGGGAAGGTCTTCCTTCTGATACAGTGATGGGGCATATTCATCTGCATGTAGCTGACCTGAAAAAGACGGAAGCTTTTTATAAAAATGGCCTTGGGTTTGATATAGTGGCTACCTATCCAGGAGCATTGTTCACTTCAACAGCCGGCTATCATCATCATATCGGGTTGAACATATGGAATGGGGAGGGGGCTGGAAAACCTTCTCCGAATAGCGCCGGACTCCGCTGGTTTTCTCTTCTATTCCCGGACAAGGAAATGAGGGAAAAAGCTATAGATCGACTTCAGCAATCAGGCGTGGATGTAGAGGAAACGGGAGAAGGTTATAAAGTGGAAGATCCGTCCGGAAATCATATACAGTTGATCGTATGATGAGGGGATCCTCAGTTGTATGAAAAAAACGTTCTGCCTTAATCAGCAGAACGTTTTTGCCATATCAGAAACGTCATTTTTTGATGGTTTGATACCATTTTTTGGCAGCCGCCACTTCTCCCATGGTCAACTGATGGCCCCGGTTTTCCCAATGCAGCTGTACATCTGCACCAGCGTTTTCGAGCAGCGATTTCAACTCTTCGGATTCCTGGGAAGGACAGATAGGATCATTGATCCCCGCAGCAATGAATATATTCTTTCCTGTTAGATCAGGGAGGTTGATCCCTCTGCGCGGCACCATTGGATGATGCAGGATGGCACCTGATAAGGCGTCTTGGTGATGGAACAACAAGCTTGCTGCAATATTTGCTCCATTGGAGTAGCCTACTGCGATGATATTTTCTCTATCGAAGTCATATTTCTCAGCAGCCTCATCGAGAAACTCAAAGAGCTCTTTGGTCCGATAGATAAGGTCTTCCTCATCAAATACACCCTCCGCAAGGCGTTTGAAGAAACGCGGCATGCCATTTTCAGAAATATTCCCTCGTACACTTAAAACATTTGCCTCAGGATCGATCTCCTTGGCAAGGGGCAATAGATCTTCTTCCGTCCCGCCGGTGCCGTGAAGCAGAAGCAGTGTAGGTTTATTCTGGTTCTTACCTTTTTGAAAAATGTGTTTCATAGATGGTTCCTCCTATTTTATTCATTCTGTATCGTTACATTTAGATTTCGTTGTCCATGCCTATTTTTTTAAGAGCTTCCACAATCGTTTCTTTCTCTTGGTGGGAAATACCGGAGAAAATCTCCTCGATTACCTCTTGATGTTTAGGGAAGATTTCATCCATCAGCAAAATTCCTTCTTCGGTGATATGGATGTAGACTACTCGCCGGTCCTCTGTGCACGGCTGCCTTTCCAGAAGGCCCTTTGCTTCCAATTTATCAATCACATAGGTAATAGAGCCGGTGTTGATCAAGACTGCTTCGGAAATCTGCTTCACCGTCAATCTTCCTTTATGATATAAAGCTTCCAGTACAGCGAAGTCAGAAGATTTCATTCCATAGTTCTTAATATCCTCTTTCACTCGCTCCATTACGGTCTTGGATGACTTCATCAGTACCACGAAAGTCTTCAATGATAAATTGTCGTTCATGATGCCACCCCCAATATAAGTTAAATCTAATCTACTTGAATTTTATTATATTGAATTCATATTAAAATAATTATTTAATACTGTCAATCAGCATCCGAGGGGCCAAGTGTGGTAATGGAGCTTAAGGGGAAGAGGAATGATAGGATTTTTATCAACAGTGAAAAAGGAAGGGATAGAATGGGTTTAACCAAGAGGCAAGTTTCTGATATCGCAAAAAACCATGAACTGATGATACGGGAAGATTTTATTGAGTTTAATGAATCTGGGTTGGATTTCCAAGTAGTCTTTGCCAATGATATGGAGGGAGAACAATGGGTGCTCCGGATTCCTCGTCGTGCTGACGTTATTGCACATGCAGTCAGGGAGAAAAAAACACTGGATTTGGTAAGCCCTCACTTGTCGGTGTCCGCCCCAAAATGGGAAGTGTTTTCTGATGAATTAATTGCCTATAAAATACTGCCTGGAATTCCGGCAGGGACGGTCGACCCGGAGAAGAAATCCTATGTATGGGAAATAGATGAGGAGAACGTTCCGATCATCTATCATGAAACACTCGCAAGGGCGATGGCCTCTCTTCATCAGATCAATAGGCAGTATATGGAAGAAGCGGGTATGCATACGTTCTCCATTTCAGAAATCAGAGATAATATGAGGCACAGAATAGAGAAGGTCGAAGAGGACTACGGAGTTGCTGAAGAACTATGGAATCGCTGGCAGGCATGGCTGAATAATGATTCTCTATGGCCGGAGAGCACGGCACTGGTGCATGGCGATCTTCACCCAGGCCACATACTCATTGATCACACAAGCAGGGTAACTGGTCTGATTGATTGGACGGAAGCCAGGGTGGATGATCCTGCCACCGATTTTGTTGCTCATTATATGGCATTTGGGGAAGATGCTTTGAACAGGCTGATAGAAGCCTATGATAAAGCCGGAGGTTATGTGTGGCCTTTCATGGCAGAGCATGTGAAGGAACTGCAGGCGGCCTACCCGGTCACTGTAGCAGAATTTGCCGAGCGTTCAGGTTCCGGGGAGTTTGCAAACTTGGCTAGGCAGCTTCTAGGTGTAGAGAATAAATAGAGGGGTTGAATAAAAGCAGAACGGCTCGGCCATTCTGCTTTTTATATTATTCGGATTCCCTTTCTCGGCTTGAGGTCTGCCGTTTTTTATCAAAGAGTACGAGCAGGCCGGGAAGCAGCACACCTCGGATGACAAAGGTATCTATCAAAATGCCTACAGCCACAATAAAACCGAAAACAAACAATAGTTGAATCGGTTGGGTCATCAACACGGCAAAGGTCGCAGCCAGAATCAGCCCGGCGGATGATATGATTCCTCCAGTATGGGTGACTGCCGTTTCTACTGACTCTTTCACTGGGAGTTTTTCCTTCTCTTCCAAATATCTCGATATCAACATGATATTATAATCAATCCCAACAGCTACGAGGAAAATAAAGGCATAAACCGGGACCCTGTTGCTGATTGAGCTTATATCAAAAAGCAGACTGGTCAGGAACATTCCTAGACCAAGAGCAGCCGCAAAAGATAACAGGTTAGTCCCCATCATAAATACCGGCATCTTGAAAGAACGGGTCAGGAATGCCAACAGAAGGAAGATTACCACCGTTTCCAGAAGGACAATGAGCAGAAGATCTCTATTATTCAGTGACCTGTCATCGATGGACGCAGCTGTTTCTCCTGCAAAGTATAAGGCGCCGTGTATACCAGCATCTTCCAGTATACTCCCGGCATCATTCCGGATACTCTCCAAGGCATCCATCGTTTCGGTGGAGTACGGATTCTCCTCAAAAACCATTCGATAGGAAAAAGCATTACCTTGATCGTTGGTACTGTTCAATTGAACACTGCCTGTGAGTGGCTGATTTGCAAGTTCTTTTCTTAAGACTTCCTGCTCTTCTTCGGAGATTTGACCCTCTGCTTCCAGCAGGACCGTGGTTGGAGCCAGTTCACCTGCTTCAAAGTTTTCCTCTAGCAGAGTAAAACCTTCACGGGAAGGCAGATCCTCTGGAAAAGACTTGAGCAAGTTAAATTCATACTCCAAGTTGAATACATTCACTGCAGATAAAAGGAGGAAGGTGCCGGTTACAGTTACTGCGATGACTGGTTTTTTTACGATGAACTTTCCGATACGTGCCCAAAATGAACTGGCCTTTACTTGAGGGTCGCCCACCTTGGGAATTACCGGCCAGAATGATCTCCTTCCGAATATGGTGAACAGACAGGGAACGAGGGTAACTGAAGCCAGCATGATTACTGCAATTGCTGTTCCGAATATCGGAGCGAAATTCTGATAATCACCAAGCGTTGCAAACAGAAGCAGGAGCATTGCTGCCAGCACCGTGGCCCCCGAATAGAAAACCGGGAGGCCAGTTCCTCTCATGGCCTGCTTCATCGCTTCATACTTGTTATCCTCACGTTTCAATTCCTCGCGGAAACGGGAGAATACAAAAAGGGAATAGTCTGTCATTGCTGCAAATAAAAGAATGGTCATGATGGATATGGATTGGGTGCTCATCAGAAGTCCAGCTTTCCCCCAAATCCCTAGTACCTGCATGGTAACTTGATAAATAAAACCTGCCGCTAACAGAGGTATGAGTGCCAACAATGGAGAACGGTACAAGAGCACCAACAGGACCAGAATGATTGCTACTGTAGCCATGATCAGAACCAGGTCGGCACGTGAGAACAAATCATTAGTGTCGACGGCTATCCCGGCAGGGCCGGTGATGGACAGTTCGGAATCCAGATGATTGCCAGCCACCGCGCTAATTTCATTCAAGCTCTGTTTGATTTCCGCTGTATCCAGCTCTCCATCCAGTTGGAGTGGGAGATAGGCGGTATCCCGATCCATTGTTATAAATTCTTTGATAGCCTGAGGTGGCAGTTTATCGAAGGGAAGGACCTCTTCGATGCCATTTATTTGCTCTGCTTCCAGCTCGGTTGTGAAGTCTGCTACTCTTTCTAGATCTATCGCTCCACTATCTTTGTGAAAAACCAAGATGGCTGGTAGCTGGTCACTTTCACCAAAATAATCCTCCACTTTCTTTTGCGCGACGACGGAAGGAGCATCATCAGGTAGTGTCTCGATACTGGAGACTTGGTAATCATGGGCAGATGGAGCGAAGATGGATAAGAAAACCAGGGCAGATAGCCAAATTCCCAACGTGATCCATACTCCCCTCTTACTGGATGCCCTGTCTGTAATGGATTGCAGTAAGTTTCTCATGTTTTACTTCCTCTCCTGACGGTTAGTGTCAACCACGTCCAATGGATGGGTTCTGTGATCAATTGATAGGTATTCTTGTAATCCTCGTATAATGCTCTTTTCTCCCCAAACCTTTTACTTCAAGAGGATCTTAATCCTTCTTTACTGCCTGGGTCATCTGATGCCAAATGGATCCTTGTGCTGATCTGCCCCCTTCAATACGGGCGAGTGCCATCTTCACCTGCATTCTAACTTCAAATTCCGGATCATCCAACTTCTCGCGCAAGGCAGGTACAGCTGTTTCATCTCCTGCTTCATAGAGAAACATGGCAGCCCGCCAACGGACAATCCGGCTTGGGTCATCCAGTGCCTTGGCCATCTCTGGGATCGCGCTGGGATAGCCCAGGTCGGAAATACAGTCTCCAGCAGTTCTTCTGACATTAACGGCTTTGTCATGTAAGGCTTTGAATAGGGGCGGCAGTACTTCCTCACTTTCAATCATGCCGAGAAATGCTGCAGCCAGGCGCCGCACCGATGATTTCTCATCATCCAACGCCTTCGTCAAAATAGGAAGATGCTCGAGTGTAGGTTCGATGATCCGGTCGAGCGCTGCGTAGCGCTCTTTCCAATCCGTGTGCTCCAACATCTCTATGGTAACAGTTTCATTTCTAGGCGCCTCGGCTGAGTCATCTTCTTCCAACAAGTTAGCGAGCCGATGTTCATCGTAACTGGCGGACAATTCTTCCACGATGGTTTCACCTATTTCGTCGATATTGCCATAGCGAGGGCTCTGTTCCACCCACTTTCTTTCCATCAGCATATTTTCGGAAGCCATGGAGGCTTCCATGGCAGCATTAGTAAAACGTTCTGGCAGGCTGAAACGTTTTTCGGCATCACCATCTTGAAGTTTCACCTGCATGGGAATTTTACGAATCATTTGAACGAATACCTTTACTTCACCAAAAGCTTCATCATTGGCTGTTTTTCCTTCTATAACCATTTCTTCGGGGTCTTCCGCAGAGCCGAGTACTTGTCTCACACGGGGAAGGATTTCTTCCCAATCATGTTTCGGATGCCGTTCAAGAGCGATAAAGTCTATCACTTGATAAATCCCTTTCACACCGTCTATTTGAAACAATTCTTTTACATAATCGGGTGCGTTTTCCCGTTCATCTGTACGTTTAAAGTTGAGGGTCTTCCCATCTGTTAGTGCTTCATCCAAGTTTATTTTCATGGAGTGAGGACTAGGTGTAGGTTCAATCGAGATAATTTTCATCTTCATTCTCCTTTTGCTGCTGAATGGTTTCTCTCAGCAGTATTTCAAATTTGTTCCGATCTTCTGCAGTAAATGCTTTAGGTCCTTTGGTCCGCTTCCCGCTCTTTCTTGCCATGGCACTGGCATAACGGGTTTCTAAGAGAAGATCGATATTGTCGTTCGTATAAGCGAAGCCTTTATGATGCAGGACAACACAGCCTTTTGCCAGTCCAAGAGATGCGAGCCCATAATCCTGTGTCACGATGATGTCCCCACTTTCAGCCAGCTTCATTATCTTATAATCAGCTGCTTCAGCACCTGTATCGACATAGACGGTTTCCACGCCGTATGTTTGTTCACCAGGAGAATAGTGGGCAAAACTCTGGACAAGGACAACCGGGATTCCAGTCTGTTTTGCTGTATTGATGACAATTTGCTTTACCGGTGATGCATCAGCATCTACATATATTTTCATGGCGGACCTCCAAATATGACAAATATAAAAAGTGACATTCCAGTCCACTTCCCGTACGAGCCGTACAGATGAAACCGAATACTGGAAGTCACACATGATTAAACCTATTGTAGGTGATTTTCACTCTTTCGCCAACCGTATAAAGCTGGTTTCAGCAGGTATGATAAAATGATGGAAAATCAATCGAGGATTAAGTTGAGGTGGACGGCTTGGAAAGGATCATAATGGTTGATCAAATGAGGAAAGAAGACTGGAATCAGGTTAAGCAAATCTATCAAGATGGAATTGAGACTGGAAATGCTACATTTGATACAGAGCCTCCTGATCGGGAAGAGTGGGACAGAAAGTATTTGCAGGTCTGCCGGTTGGTTGCCAGAGAAGGGAACCAAGTGATTGGCTGGGCTGCACTTCTGCCGGTGGCTTCCAAAGACGCTTTTTCGGGGGTGGCAGAGTTGAGCATTTATCTCCGGACAGGAAGCTCCGGGAAGGGAGTAGGCACGAAACTGATGGATGAACTGGTGAAAAAAAGTGAGTCGAAAGGTTTTTGGACGCTACAAGCCGGCATCTTTCTGGAAAACCATGGAAGCATACGTCTCCATGAAAAATTTGGGTTTAAGATGGTAGGTGTCCGAAGCCGGATTGGGAAATTGAATGGGGTCTGGCGTGATGTTCTATTGATGGAGAGACGCAGTACCGTGGTAGGTTTGGATTAAGACAAGAGTGAAAAGAATGTAAAATACTGGGGTTGCCCAAAGGAAACTGCTAGTATCATATTATATCGAAGAATGGCTAGAGGAGTGATCAAGTGGCACAGGAAGTATTGATCAATGACCGATTGTTCCATGCCGAGAATTTTTACCAGGAGACCATCACAAAGAATGGACAGCCTTTACGGACCATCGGTTTTGAGTTCGAGGTGACCAGCAGGGATTATCATGATGTAACTGTACTGCTGTATGAAAATGACTTTCATGTAAGAGTACCGGCGAATGATTTGGATTTTGGGGCAGTCATCCATAAATATTCCACGTCTGTTACGAACCTCTACGAGGAAAATAAAGTGGGAATTTTTAAATTGGAGTTAATTCAGAAAGCAATTTAGTTTATAATGGATAATTAATAGTGTGAACAATTGCAGACAAAATTCGGCAAAATAAGAAAGGATGTAATTCATTGGCAACATCAAATCAAATCCAGCCGCGTAAAGTTCTAGGAAAAATAAAACCATATACCCCAGGTAAGCCAATTTGGGAATTGCAGGAAGAGCTCCAACTCGATAAGGTAGTGAAACTTGCCTCCAATGAAAATCCCTTGGGTCCGTCTCCTAAAGGAGTGCAGGCAATCACAGACAGTTTGGATGGGCTGAACCGGTATCCTGATGCCGACACCAGTGCGTTAAAAGAAGCAATTGCATCCCAAATGGAACTGTCCCAGGATCAGCTGATCGTCACAAACGGAGCTGACGAATTGATCACGCTGGTTTCTGAAGCATTCCTGGAAGAGGGAGATGAGATCATTGTACCGTTTCCATCTTTCAGTGAGTATGACTTTGGAGCTCAGCTGATGGGAGCGGAAGTGGTCCCTGTCCATCTGGAAGAGGATTTCCGGTTTAATGTGGATCGGATGATTTCTGCCATTACGGAAAAGACAAAATTAATCTATATTTGCTCACCAAATAATCCAACAGGTACATATCTGCCAAAGAGTGATCTGGAGAAACTGCTGCAGGCCATGCCGGATCATGTTCTTATGGTTTATGATGCTGCATACAGCCATTATGCAACAGCTGAAGACTATACAGACGGTGTGGAATATGTCCAAGCGGGTTACCCGATCATCGCCCTGCAGACCTTCTCCAAAATTTATGGACTGGCAGGCGTGCGTGTAGGGTTCGGAGCTGCTCCAGATTATGTTATCCAGACAATACTCAAAGTGAAGGAACCCTTCAATGTCAATGCTTTAGCACAGGCAGCAGCCGCAGCGGCGATTAGAGATGAGGAGCACGTCGAGGCATCAAGAGAAATGAACAGCACCGGAGGGGACCAACTCTACCACCTGTTTAACGAACTGGGCCTAAGCTATATAGAAACGCAGGCTAATTTCATTCTGGTCAAATTTGGTCCGGATGCAAAGCGGATTCATGATGAACTGCTTACCAAGGGTGTCATCGTCCGCTATGGGAATACATGGGGGATGCCAGAGCATGTGCGCGTCTCTATCGGTACACAGGAGGAGAATCAGTTCTTTATAGATGCATTGCAATCTATTCTCAATCAATAACAACGGAGGTACAGACATTGAACAAAATAGCAGAGAAACTTAATGAAATCATTGAAGAGAAAAGTCAACATACGTATGAAATGCTTTCCGATTTAGGCAGGAGTATTTTCTACCCGAAAGGGATTCTCAGCCAAAGCGCCGAAGCGAAAGGAAAAGCGACATCCAAGTTCAATGCTACATTGGGAATTGCTACGGAAGAGGATCAACCGATGCACTTCGACCATATCCAGGATACACTTCCTGAATATGCCCCGGAGGATATCTATCCGTACGCTCCGCCGCAAGGGAAGGAGGCTCTGCGAAAGGCATGGAAAGAGAAATTGTTCAGGGAGAATCCATCATTGGAGGGCAAGAAGTTCGGTAACCCCGTAGCCACCAATGCCCTTACACATGGTTTGAGCATTGCCGGCGACTTGTTTGTGAACCCGGGAGACCAGATTATTGTCCCTGATAAGTTTTGGGGAAATTATAACCTGACCTTCCATGTGCGCAGAGGAGGGGAGTTTTCCAAATTTACATTGTTTGATGAACATGGGAAGTTCCATGTAGAGGCATTTCGCGAAACAGTAATGGAGCAGAAAACTTCCGGAAAAGCAATAGTGGTATTGAATTTTCCAAACAACCCGACAGGCTATACTCCGCACCAAGATGAAGTGGATGGGATTGTATCCGTCTTGAAAGAAGCTGCAGAAAGTGGAATCAACCTGGTTGTTCTGCTGGATGATGCTTATTTTGGTCTCTTCTATGAGGACTCTGTAAAAGAATCCATATTCGGCCAATTGATCGGACTGCATCCGAGGTTACTGCCGGTCAAGATTGACGGGGCAACCAAAGAAAACTACGTGTGGGGCCTTCGTGTCGGTTTCATCACTTTTGGCGCGGAGAATGCAGCTGTACAAGATGCATTGGAACAAAAGGCCAAAGGGCTGGTGAGAGGTACGATTTCCAGTGGATCCCATTTATCCCAGACGGTGATTTTAAAATCTTTGGAATCCGATGACTTTGAAAAAGAAAAAAAAGAAAAGTATGCCTTGATGGAGAGCAGGGCTAGAAAAGTGAAGGAAGTATTGGCACAGGATAAATATCAGCATGCATGGAAGGTATATCCATTCAACTCAGGGTATTTCATGTGCCTGGAATTGTTGCACACCGATGCAGAGAAGCTGCGTGTCCACCTGTTGGATAAGTATGGAGTGGGGACCATTGCGGTGAATGCAACAGATCTTCGGATTGCTTTCTCCAGTGTGGAGGAGAAGGATATCGAAGAGCTGTTTGAGCTTATTCACCAAGGGGTTCAAGATCTGTCCAAGTGATGACACCAACAGTCCCGGCTGCGGCCGGGGCTGTTTTTTATTCTGGACAAGCTTTGCAGCAATTCTTTTACTTTTTGTGGGAACATGCGATAATGGTTGCAAAACGTGATGGGATGGATTATAGACAATGGTGATGGAACTGGAAGTAAGGAAAAAGGATATAAAAAGATACCGAGATGGGTACCCGCTTATCATCAAAGACTCACTTCTCCACCCGGAAGAGCTGAAGGAGGAGGGGAAGGTCTTTCATCTCGTGGACAGTCAGCGCAGGTTTATTGCCAAAGGATACTATGGCAAGCAGAACAAGGGTCTCGGATGGGTGCTTTCCTACAAAGAAGGCGAGAAGATCGATTATTTATTTTTTAAGGATCGATTGCTCAAAGCCTTGCAAAAGCGCTCCTCTTTTTATCAAGATTCAGAGACGACTGCTTTCCGGGTTTTTAATGGGGAAGGGGACGGTATCGGTGGTTTGACCATTGATTATTATGATGGTTATTATCTGACTACTTGGTACAGTGAAGGAATATACAGCTTTAAGGACAAGGTTATCCAGGTCTTGGACGAACTTGGTGATTACCATGCCATTTATGAGAAAAAGCGCTTTGATACGAAGGGAAGATATGTGGATGGGGATGACTTTGTCAAGGGAGAGCGCGGAGACTTTCCGATTTTCATTAAAGAAAACGGTATGAACTATGCGGTCGATCTGAATGACGGGGCGATGGTTGGCATTTTCCTGGACCAAAGAGAGGTTAGAAAAGCCATTCGCGATACATACGCGACTGGAAGGAATGTGCTCAATACATTTTCGTATACGGGGGCTTTTTCTGTTGCAGCCGCTTTGGGAGGGGCCGTAAAAACCACTAGTGTCGACCTTGCCGGGCGCAGTAAGCCGAAAACCATTGAACAATTCAGTGCAAATGCTATTGATTTTGATCAGCAGGATATCATTGTAATGGATGTATTCGACTATTTTAAATATGCCAAGAGAAAAGGCCTTCTGTTTGATATGGTTGTTCTTGATCCGCCCAGCTTTGCTCGGTCCAAGAAGCGAACATTCAGTACGGCTAAAGATTATCCTGGGCTGGTGCAGGATGCGTTGGGGGTTACAGAAAAGAATGGCATCATCGTGGCCTCCACCAACAATGCTACATTTGGAATGAAGAAATTCAAGGGGTTCATTGAAAAAGGATTTCGCGATAGCGGCAGCCGCTACAAAATCTTAGATGAATTCTCTCTGCCGGGAGATTTCCAGAAGAACAGGGACTACCCGCAGAGCAATTATTTAAAAGTGCTTATTGTAAAAAAACTGAACTGACGGAGGTTTGATGGAGGTTCCTTAGGGTATAGAGAATAAAGCAAGAACTGGGTGTAAGGAGGAATGAGGGTGGAAATTCTCCGGAATGACTGGAAACCACGGCTGGATAAGGAATTCCATAAAAGCTATTATCAGGAGTTGCGATCATTTTTAAAAGAAGAATATGAAACCAAAACTGTTTATCCGGATAAGGCTAACATCTTCAATGCCCTGCATTACACTACATATGCCCAAACGAAAGTAGTGATCCTCGGGCAGGATCCTTATCATGGTCCAAAGCAGGCTCATGGATTAAGCTTTTCTGTACAGCCTGACGTTAAAATACCGCCTTCCCTCAAAAATATTTTTAAAGAGCTCAAGGAAGATACAGGAGCACCAATCCCGGAGCATGGCTGTTTGACCAAATGGGCGGAGCAGGGGGTCTTACTTCTGAATACCGTTTTGACCGTCAGGGAAGGGGAGGCCAATTCCCATAAAGGAAAAGGATGGGAGCATTTTACCAATGAAGTGATCAGACAGGTGAATGAAAAAGAGGATCCTGTGGTTTTCCTGCTATGGGGAAGAAATGCGCAAGCAAAGGAAGACTTGATAACTTCCCCTCATCACCTGATCATTAAATCGCCACATCCTAGCCCATTCTCAGCAAATAAAGGTTTCTTTGGCAGCCGACCTTTTTCCCGGACTAATCACTTCCTCCGGGAGGCAGGCCGACCGGAGATTGAATGGAGTCTGCCGCCTTTAGAATAAGCTGAACTGACAAGCATAATGGCTCGTTCAGCGGGAAGATACAATGGAAAGACACGCTATTTCACCGATAGCGTGTCTTTTTTAGCCATAGCCTGCTCCAGGATGGGAAGTCTTGAAACGTCAACCGGTGTTTAACCTACCCTTATCCGGGAAGAATTTCTAAAGGAGTAATTTTCAGAAAGGATGAGGGTATTGGCTAAAACGGATACATTGGCAAGGGAGAAAGGGTTCGATCACAGCTTCGATTTATTGAGAGAGGGATATCATTTTATTCCTAATAGAAGGCACAGCTTCCAATCGGATATGTTTGAAACCCGCCTGCTCGGCCGCAGGGCCTTATGTATGGGTGGAATGGAAGCGGCTGAGCTGTTCTATGACAATGATTTGTTCAAACGTTCAGGAGCGGCACCCGGTATGGTCCGGAACACTCTATTGGGAAAAAACAGTGTGCAGAATTTGGATGGCGAAATGCATTACAGTCGGAAGAAGATGTTCATGTCATTGATGACGACAGACAGGTTGGCAGTAATGGATGAGATTACCATCGATCAATTCGAAGCGGCACTGGACCGGTGGGAAGAGCAAAAGGAAATTGTATTGTATGAAGAGGCAAAGGAATTGATGCTTCGTATTGCCTGCAATTGGGCAGGTGTCCCTTTATGGTCGCATGAAGTTTCCTTGCGCAAAGAAGATGTTGCCTCCATGATAGAAGGGGCTGCCTCACTTGGGAGGAAGCACTGGAAGGCAAGAAAAGCGCGGACACGCTCGGAAAAGTGGATTGGAAGCCTGGTGGAGAAGGTGCGGCAGGGAGTATTGAGTCCTCCCGAAAAAACGGCTCTTCACACCATTTCCCTCTATCGGGATATCAATGGAGAACTTCTTGATGTCCATACGGCAGCCGAAGAGATATTAAATATTATCCGACCGATGGTAGCTATTGCCGTTTATATTAATTTCACCGCCCTGGCTGTTCATCAATACCCAGAAGAAAGAGAGAAGTTGAAGAGCGGAGATGAAAAACAGAATTTGATGTTTGTACAGGAGGTTCGGAGGTTCTATCCTTTCTTCCCTTTCCAGGCGGCAAAGGCTAAACAGGATTTTACATGGAAAGGATTTGAAATCCGCAAAAATGATTTGGTGCTGATGGATTTTTATGGAACAAACCATGATCCGAAACGATGGGGGAACCCTCAAGTGTTCAACCCTGATAGGTTTGCCAATTGGGAGGAGAACCCATTCGATTTCGTTCCTCAGGGCGGAGGGGATTATAATATGGGCCACCGCTGTGCCGGTGAATGGGTGACTGTCCAGGTGATGCAAATAGCCTTGGATTACCTGGTGAATAAGATGTCCTATCATGTTCCTCAGCAAGACCTAAGTTATAGTTTGGTGAACTTCCCGACCAGATCAAATAGTCGATTCATTATGAACGACATCGTTAGAAAGGCGCAAAAATAGAAGCATAGTAAAGAAGAGACAGCTGCAGATTCACTCGGCAGCTGTCTCTTCTTTTACATCTTTCATCTCTATGACTTTCAATCCATCTGGGTCGATCTTCAAGTGGACAACACGGTAATCCGGCAGCTCTTCCGCCATTTTTCCCGCAATGTTTAGTCCAGTCCCTTCTGGAGCAAAAGAGATCATGGAAGGACCAGCACCACTGATGACCGTTCCGAATGCACCAAACTGTCTGGCCTTCTGCTTGATATCAGGATACAGCGGAAGGAGTTTGGCACGATATGGTTCATGCAGGAGATCCTGTTCCATCATATCGCCAGCTTGCCTCATATCACCTGTCAAGAAGAAGGAGAGCATCATATTGCTGACACTGCTTGCCGTAATCGCTTCTTGTCTGGTGAAACTGTCAGGCAGTACATTCCTGGCATCTTCTGTCTTCAACTCAAAATTCGGTATATAGCCGACAACATCCAAGACAGGGACCGGAAGTTTTGTCCATTTTACCTGCTCTTTTTCTATCTGTGCTGTAACGGTGAAACCGCCCAGAAGAGCTGGCGCAATATTGTCTGGATGGCCCTCTTCTATCGTGCCAAGGAGCAGCTTCTGTTCTTTGGTCAGAGAGAGGTTGCACATTTGGTTTGCAACCTCAATTCCAGCCAGTACAGCAGAGGCACTGCTCCCGAAACCACGGGCAAGGGGGATATCGCTAAAGACGGTGATCTCACATGGAGGGAGAGCTCTGCCGTACTGATTGGCAGTACGCTCAGCCACCTGGTAAATGATATTTTCTTTATAAGGAATATGATCCGGCAGAAAATCTGAACGGTTTTTGATGCTCCATGACTCAGCTTTCCTTACCTCAAGCGTCAGATAGAAATCCAAGGCAATACCTGCTGAATCAAAGGCAGGTCCTAAGTTAGCGGAGGTTGCCGGAATGGAAATCCTGAAGTTTTTCATGCTTTCACCCGGTCTTCCACATAATCCCTTACTGCCTGTTCGTCGTTTGGCAGGGATACTGGATCTACTTTTACCTGGTCAATCGCAGTCTGAGGGTCTTTCAATCCGTTACCAGTAAGGACGGCAGCTACTTTGCTTCCTTTCTCAATGGATCCATTTTTGCATTGTTGAATAAGTCCAGCTATGGAAGCACATGATCCAGGCTCTGCAAAGATTCCTTCTTTCCTTGCCAGCAGCTGCTGTGCATGGAGAATCTCTTCGTCTGATACGGAGTGGATTTGCCCTCCGGATTCATCTCTTGCTTTTAAAGCCAACTCCCAGCTTGCAGGATTTCCGATCCGGATGGCCGTTGCAACTGTCTCTGGTTCTGTAAATACCCGGTCTTCTACGATAGCTGCGGCTCCTTCCGCTTCAAATCCGAACATCTTCGGCAGCCCTGTCTGTTTCTTTTCATGGTATTCCACGAAACCTTTCCAGTATGCACTGATATTCCCGGCATTCCCTACAGGAATTGCCAGTATGTCGGGCGCCTGTCCAAGCTGTTCGCATACTTCGAAGGCAGCCGTTTTTTGCCCTTCAAGACGGTATGGATTCACGGAGTTGACTAAAGTGATGGGGGAGGTTTCGCTCAATTTCCGTACAATTTTCAATGCTTCATCGAAGTTACCGTCAATTTCTACGATTTCTGCTCCATACATCATGGCTTGAGCCAGTTTTCCTAAAGCAATTTTTCCTTTGGGAATGACAATGATTGCCTTCAGGCCAGCCTTTGCAGCATAAGCTGCAGCAGAGGCCGAGGTGTTGCCTGTAGAAGCACAGATGACGGATTTGCTTCCTTCTTCGGCAGCTTTGGCGACTGCCATGACCATTCCTCTGTCTTTAAACGAACCGGTCGGATTGATTCCCTCCACTTTTCCATATAACTCGATTCCCAATTCCTCTGAGAGGTTGGGGAAATGAATCAAAGGCGTATTGCCCTCATGCAGTGTAAGCTCTGGTGTGTTTTCTGTAACGGGCAGATATGATTTATAGTGTTTCAGAAGTCCTTGCCATATCATTATCCCCATCTCCTTCCACTTTGTAGTAACTTTTGATCTCCATGACGTTCTCCAAGTCCTGTAATTTGCTTAAGGCATTATTGAAATTCGCCAGGGATGTCTCATACGTGATGAACACAATTTCCGCCAATTCATTATGCTCGACAGGTGTCTGCAAAATCCGTTGGAAGCTTATCCCGAGTTCATGGAACAGCGAAGAGATAGAAGAGAAGACACCAGCTTCGTCCTTTGTATACAGTCGAACGTAGAATTGCCCAAACCGCTGATCGGCGGGTTTCAATTCTTTTTCGAAATGAGATTCAGCAACTTGACTGCCAGTTACGCCTAGACGCATGTTTTTAATGGCTGCCACAACATCCGCCATTACAGCAGTCGCGGTCGGCAAGCTTCCTGCTCCGGGACCATAGAACATGGTCTCGCCGACAGCTTCACCATATACATAAACGGCATTGTACTCATTTTTGACGTCTGCTAAAGGATGTTCTTTGGATAGCAATGTAGGTTGTACATTCACTTCCAGTTTTTTATCATCAAAATTGGCAAAACCGATCAGTTTCATCGTATAACCTAATTTATCGCCATTTTGCAGATCTTCCAGTTCAATGCCTTTAATTCCGGTTACTTCGACATCATCCAACTCGACATCCGTCGAAAAGGCGAGACGTCCGAGAATCGCCATTTTTCTGGCAGCATCCAATCCCTCTACATCAGAAGTGGGGTCTGCTTCAGCAAAGCCGAGTTCCTGGGCTTCCTGAAGTGCGTCTTCATAGCTCATTCCCTCTGTATTCATTTTCGTCAATATGTAATTGGTTGTTCCATTGACAATACCCATCACCTGCTGAATATGGTCAGATGAAAGTCCATCGGTAATTCCCCTCAGGATCGGAATACCGCCAGCGACACTTGCCTCATAAAAGAAGTCACATTTATTTTTAGATGCCGCTTCTTGCAATTCCTTTCCGTACAATGCTACTAGATCCTTGTTGGCAGTGACGACATGTTTCTTGGCAGAAAATGCTCTTAGTATATATTCCCGTGCCTGTTCGATACCTCCCATAACTTCTACAATGACATCGATTTCCGGGTCATTCAGCACATCATCCGGATTAGTCGTAAGATGTGTACGTTCTTTGTCCAAATCGCGTGCTTTCTCGGGGTTGCGGACAAGGGCACTTTTTACTTGTACCTGTGCTCCCAGCTGGTGTACGAGCTTTTCTTGATGGTCTTCAATCAACTTGATTACGCCGGAGCCGACAACTCCCAGCCCAAGAAGGCCTATTGATACACTGTCTCCCACACTATCACCTCATCTTATCCTTTATTATATAGATTAATTATTTGTATATTTAATACATTTAAACACGAATAGGGAAGTATAGCAATAGAGAATTTTTAAACTATTGACATCAAACGCTTACATTTATAAACGCGGTTACATGCAAGCTGCATTGACTTGCAACCCATGCTTCATTATACTTGCTTGGCATATTAGTGAAAAGGCGGGAGACGTATGGAATTCAAGATAAACTGCTTATCTTTCTATTTAATTGAAGTAGATGGTGAAGACAAAAGATACCGTCATTTCAAGACGTTGGAAGAAGCCGAGTATGAAGAGAACCAATTAAAAGACTTTCTGGATGGAGAGCTGGCAAAGATCGCTACTCGCAAAGTCGACCGCCATGCCAAATCAGAAGGTGCATCAACCAAGATCGGACGGTTTATCGTAGAACCAGGCCATGAACTGTCTTCCAATCCCAACTATAATCTGTTTCATCGGACGAGATTTGCTGAAACGGTGAGTGATTTCAGGGAATCAGCAGATGAAATAGCACAAATGTATATAGATACAAGCGCAATTCGTGGAGGAGCTCTACTCGTTGTTTCCGCTAAACTTACGAAGTTCTTCGATGACCCGTTTCTATTTATTCTCAAATGTGATTTTGAACCAAAAGTGGCGACCATCACCGACGAACATTCATTGATTCGGAACGTGGAAATGGCTATTACTACCAAGAACATGAAGTCCATTCAGTATCCCTTCATGCCTGAGGAGGGAATGATGGACCAAGCCGAAGTGAAGGTCCATCAAGCTTCCCATGCACGCTATTTTGAGGACTTTTTAAACTTTGTAGCTTATGAAAAGTCGATGCCTGAAATAGTCAAAACCCAGGTGGTCGGCATGGTACAGGAGCATATAAATGAAACCTATCCAGAAGAAAGCGAAGAACGGACGCAATTTGAAGAGGCGGTAGAGGAATGGGCCGTTACCCCGGCCCGTGATTTGCAGGAACGTCTAACAACTGAACAGGTGGTAGAAGCATCAGCACAAATTGTGGAGCATGCACCGGAAGCGGAACTGAAAATGAAGCTGGACCATATAGACATAAAGGGGATGTTGGCGGATTTCGGCGAAACACTCCACCTGGCGAAAGTGAATGGCAAGTATATTCTAGTGATTGAGGCAGAGACAATCAGTTTTGATAAAGGGTTCTCTCCTATCGAGTTTCATAAACCCGATGATTTAGAAGAAGTGATGCAGCGTATTACAGACAAAGAATAAAGGGTAAAAGGGCAGTAGATGACTTTACAGAGGTGAATATAATGGACCATTTGTTCTATCTATTTTACTCTATTGCTTATCTCGGCCTGCTGGTTTGGGGAACGGTATCTGCGCGCCCAGATAGTTGGTGGAACCCGCAACATGCTTTGTTTCTAGTGATGATCGGATTGGTTTATGACAATTCGATTCTGGCCCTGGGGAGAGTCCTTGAGGAAGGCACCTTGTTGGAGAATCTAAGTTATGCAAGATACTGGATCCATGCTTTACTTACTCCGACACTTGTTCTCTATGGATGGAAAACACTCGAAAGAGCTGGTTTCTCCTGGGCATATAAGAGCTGGGTGGCCATGGTTGTTCCTTGGTACAGCTGCTATGTCTGCAGGAAGTGCAATCCGTCTGCCATTGGAGAGTGGGGCGGCAACGAATGCATTCGAGTTATTGTTCATCACGTCCCTTTTAGCAACGAAGGCCTTCCAGGACGGGAAGGTGGGTCCTCCTGGGAGCAGCAGTTGAGGAAACGAATAAGAAGATATCATTGGGTAAATTTGCTATACTTGAAAATAGCAGAAGTGATAGGAGGAGCAAACAACGATGAAGGAAGCTCAATTACAAAAAGAAGCCATGCGGGTTCTTAAAGAGACCAGCAGAACATTTTATATTCCTATTAAACTGTTGCAGCCGACACTGAAGCGGACAGTCGGGTCTGCTTATTTATGTATGCGTGCGATTGATGAAATAGAGGACCATGAACAGCTGAGTTCCGAGGTGAAACAGCATTTGCTCAGAACCGTCAGCCGTCTGCTTAAAAAAGATCGGTTCGACGACACAGTTTACCAGGAACTCATCCATCCATACAGAGCAATCCTTCCTGAGGTTACGCTGAGACTTGAGGATTGGATTGATTTCTGCCCGGAGGGAATTGTTCATAAAGTGAAGGAATCGACCGGCATTATGGCTGAAGGTATGGCAGACTGGGCCGAAAAAGAGTGGCAGGTGGAAACAAAAGAGGATTTAGATGATTACACCTATTATGTTGCTGGCTTGGTTGGTGTCATGCTATCTGATATTTGGGAATGGCATGATGGTACAAAAACAGACCGGCAACTGGCAATAGGGTATGGAAGAGGCTTGCAGGCAGTCAATATTTTAAGGAATCAGGAAGAAGATGCCGAGCGCGGTGTCAGGTTTGTGCCAAAAGGCTGGAGCCGTGACGACTTATTTTCCTATGCGAACGAAAACCTTAGACAAGCAGATCTGTATATAAAGGAGATCCGTGCCCGGAATATCCTGGTATTCTGCAGGATTCCATTGGAACTGGCCAAAAAGACGTTGCGGGCGATGGAGAAAGGCAGAGAAAAGATGTCCCGTGGCGAGGTGGAAGCTACCGTAGATAATATCCTGAAAGATTAGGGTCATACGAACCCATCGGTCATGGAGCAGATGAATCAAAGCAAAAGGGTTATTGATTGAATTGGGCAAGACAGATTGGCGGAGGGAAGCAGATGATAAATGAAGAGATGGAACAAATCGGAAAGCAATTAGAAGCTGTTCGAAATGAACTGTTGGAAAGGCTGTCGGTTGAGCCTGAAATAATGGGAGATGCTGGGAAGTTCCTGGATATTTTGGCTGATGCTTTGCAAGGAAAAGATGTATCGTCCAATGAACGCTCCCTTCTTTATGGAAAAAATACCGGGGAATTGGCATTGCGTAATGAAAAACATCTTGATGACTCCATTAAGCAACTGGCAGCAGCCAGAAGAGAGACCTGGCAGCAGCTGAAAGAGATCATGCTGGAATTGAAAGCTTCCGCTGTCGTCGCCTTGGAAACGGCAGATATCTTTGATGCTCTTTTTGACCAAGTCATTTCTTCATTTACAAAAGCATATATCGATTCATACGACGAACGCATGAAACAGGCAGAAGACGAATTTTTGCGTCTATCTGCGCCGGTGATCACTATTTTCAACGAAGTTGCAGTACTCCCGATCATTGGGGGCATTAATGAAAACCGGGCAGAACTTCTGATGAAAACAGCACTCGATGAGGCTAGCAAGAAGGATCTGAGCCATCTATTCATCGATCTCTCGGGTGTGAAACTGGTGGACACCATGGTTGCGTATAATATATATAAGATTATCCAATCACTGGAGTTGATTGGGGTAGAAACCATAATTGCCGGCATTCGACCGGAAGTATCCCAAACGATGGTGAGTCTGGGTGTGGACTTTTCCACCATCCAAACCTACAGTTCCTTGAAGCAGGCGTTGGATAGCCATATGCATATTTCTGTGCAGAAGTGAGGAACCCCACCTTTGTTGACTATTACATAAAACCTGCCTATAATAGTAAACTAATATAGAATCAGGGCAAGTTGATGGAGTCTGTACATGGTGCCTATGCCGGTGTTCATTCAGGCCACCTGCTCTCCATTCAACGGTCTTTATGACATGGCAGTATAGTTTTAGACACTTGCTTGTGAATCAACTTAGGAGGAAAAGTGTGGAATCAGAAAGTAAAAAGAAGAAGAATCGATTGGATTGGCCAGTATTCATTATAAGCGGCAGTTTTTTAATTATATTTATTGTCCTTTCCCTGATCAGCAATGAAAGGGTAGGAGAAACGGTCAACACATTGTTTGCCTATTCGTCTGACTTGTTCGGAGCATATTGGCAGCTCTTGCTGCTTGGTAATTTCTTAGTTGGACTGGGGCTGGCTGTCTCTAAATATGGAAAGGTCCGTCTCGGTAATCAAACAGAACCAAAGTATAATTACTTCCGTTGGGTTGCTATGATCCTTGTAACCCTTTTGGCGAGTGGAGGCGTATTCTGGGCTGCTTCCGAGCCGATGTATCACTACATGGATACACCCCCGTTGTTTGGAGGGGGAGAATTCAACAACCCTCAAGCAGCCTTTGCACAAGCTTTTTTGCACTGGGGATTCACGGCGTGGGCTATCTTAGGGACTCTTGCTGTAATCGTCATGATGTATGTGCATTACAGTAAAGGTTATCCCCTTAAGCCCAGAGGTCTTTTATTCCCTCTTTTCGGGGAGAAGATCTACCATAAGAACGCTTTGGGCTCCGCAGCAGATATATTTTCGATTATAGCTACGGTTGCGGGCACGCTTGGACCACTCGGATTCCTGGGTCTGCAGATATCCTATGGTCTGAACCATATGTTCGGTGTGCCGAATACCTTGACGGTAAGTATCCTGGTTGTCTTCGCCCTTGTCCTTATAGCGGCTGTGTCCGCAGCGACGGGTGTAGACCGAGGGATCTTAACGCTGAGCCGCTATAATGTCGGCTTCACCATCTTTTTGGCAGTAGTCGTACTGATTATTGGCCCTACCATGTTTATTATTGATGCTTTTGTTGGCGGCACCGGGTTTCATATCCAGAACTTCTTCACGATGAGCATGTATCGAGGAGATGAAGGATGGCTGTCATTTTGGACGATCTTTTTCTGGGGTTGGTTTATCGGCTATGCTCCGATGCTGATCGTTTTTATCAGCCGGATTTCCCGCGGCCGGACCATCCGGGAACTGATAATTGCTGTGTCCATCGTGGCGCCTATTGTCAATAACTTTTGGTTCTCCGTTGTAGGCGGGACCGGCGTGCATTTTGAGATGCAGAACCCCGGTTCAGTGTCCAATGCATTGAATGAGGGCGGTATGCCTGCTGCAGTAATGGCCATTACGGATCAACTGCCGATGGGCACTGTTATGGGACTAGGCTTTCTTTTGGTTTCCATCATATTTGTGGCAACTACTACGGACACTATGTCCTATACGGTAGCAGCGACCCTGACTGGGAATGACCATCCGAAACGCTGGCTTCGTGTCTTCTGGGCATTGATTTTCGGGGCAACTACGATGGTTATATTGACCATAGGAGAAGACAGCATTGCTTCTATCCAGAATTCAATCGTTATAACGGCTGTACCAGTTTCCTTGCTGTTGTTGCCGCCTTTATGGACGGCCCCTCGGATTGCGAAAAGGATGGCACTGGAACAAGGTTTGATCTGGCAGAGGGAAATTCATAAGAAAATGGATAAATAAGAACTTGAAAAGCCCTGGCTGCTCTTATGCAGCCAGGGCTTTTGATTGTTCCGCTCGTTTCATGTCAGTTAATAACACTGGAAGGATTCGATTCGGTCGAGGTCGATTCCGAAGTATACCCATCGGCGCCCCTGCCATCGGTAACCAGCGATGGAGTTTCGTCCGACAAAGGTGGGATAAAACCAAAAAGAGTCTGTCCTTAACCATATATAGGTAAAGCGGTACAGGCACCCTCGAATTCCCCCAGGGTCGACTGCATACAGCTGGAATTGAGGCTGTTCTGGAGTGAAAGGCGGTGGCGGAGTGCTTGGAGCACTAGCAGGCTGCCCTCCTGGCCCACCTGGAAACCCTCCTGGCCCAGGGGGACCGAAACCTGCCCCTCCCTGCCCGAATAACTGGTTCCAGATAAACTGCGGTAAATTGAATTGCCTCTCCTCATCTGAGGGCGGCCATGGACGATGATTCATAAAAGGTCCTCCCCTAAAATGTTCTCTTTATACTATATGGGAGGATGCTCCAGGTTGGGAGCGAAATCATCAAAATGGGCCGATGTGGGATCTTTAGCCTATCTATTTATAATTTCTCTACAACGGACTGGATATCGGCTGCCTGAGTGATTGCAGAGATCACGGAAATTCCATCTGCTCCTGCATGGATGACTGTATGTGCGTTCTCTGCAGTAATTCCTCCAATCCCTACAATGGGTAATGCAGGATGCTTAGTTCGTAGAGTTTTGATCCACTCGATCCCTACAGGGTTCTTTGCATCTGCTTTCGTACGGGTAGAGAAAACAGGACCTGCACCCACATAGTCAACAACAGAGAGAGGGCTGCCTGCTAACTCTGTGTCATTGGATACGGAAAGACCGAGAATTTTGTTTGGAAACATTCTCCTAACCTCTTCTGCCGATTTGTCATCTTGCCCGACATGAATGCCATCCGCGTCCAATTCTTCAGCCAGGGAGAGGTCATCATTTATGATGAAAGGAATGTGATGGGTTCGACAAATATCTCTCAGTTCCAGACCTAGAATCCTTTTTTTATCTCCTTTTAGGGAGCCAGCCCCTTTTTCACGGAACTGAAAGGCGGTTATACCTGCCGCAATTGCATCACGCAAGATCTCATCTGGAGGGCGCTGACAGTCTTGGCTGCCCATAATCAAGTATTTTCTGAGTGCGTGCCGGATTGGTTCACTCATTTGTGTTCCTCCTTATATGAAAGTCAGCTGGATGCTTGTGGAGTGCATCTATGAATAGAGGCATAAAAGTGCCAGGTCTATCCGTTCCTGAAATTTCTGCTGCATATTCGGCTGCTGTGCCATAGAATTCCGTAGCGGCAAGTGCCTGTTGTTGGATTGGATGGCTGGTTGTTAAGCAAGCCGTCAAAATGGATCCCAGTAAACAGCCAGCTCCGGTTATTTTTGCGAGAAGGGGATGTCCCGTATTATTTTCGGAATTTCTGTTGCCAGTACAAATAATATCCTTTGCACCGGTAACAATCGCAGTCGTTTCATAAGTTCTTGCGACTTGGGCGGCGATATGCTCTGCATCACCTCCTATAGAGTCGACACCTTTTGTTTCCCAAGGAAGTCCCACCAAATGGGCCATTTCTCCGGCATTTCCTTTAATGGCCGTCGGCTGCACTTCAGCTAGTAACTGTTCAACAGCATTGCGCCGGAAGGAGGTAGCCGCAACCCCGACAGGATCCAGGACTACCGGGATGCCTTTCTGGTTGGCGGTCCTCCCTGCAAAGATCATCGCTTTTAAGTCGGATGCTGTAAGGGTTCCTATATTTATAAGCAGCCCGTCGGCATGGGCAGCCATTTCTGCAGCCTCTTCCTCAGCTTTGGCCATTACGGGGGAAGCCCCAAAAGAGAGCAAGCCATTTGCTGAGAAATTCATGACCACCTGGTTGGTTAAATGGTGAATCAACGGTTGCTGCTTTCTGACTTCTGTAATAATAGCTTCTTTCATTGTTTCACTCCCTCTTCTCTGAGAGCCCAATGGTTTGTCGGCCCATTTCCCTCCCCAAGTCCGGATGCATGTTGGATGGCAGCTGTTATAAACTTTTTCGCAATCTTTACAGACTCTACCAAAGGAATTCCTTGACTGAGAGATGCAGTGATTGCTGCTGAATAGGTGCACCCTGTTCCATGTGTGCTGGTTGTGTGAATTCTTTCGGCCGAAAAAGCATACATATCGTGGCCATCATACAAGAAGTCTGTGGCATCTCCTTCGATATGCCCTCCTTTAATTAGAGCGGCTCCGGCTCCATACGTATGGACAAGTTCCTTAGCTGCCGACTTCATATCCTGTGTGCTATCAATCCCTTTGTCTATGAGAAATTCAGCCTCTGGTATATTCGGTGTAATCAGTGACGTCAATGGAACAAGATGTTTACGAAGAAAAGCTCTGGCCTCCCTTTCTATAAGTGCATCCCCGCTGGTCGCAACCATCACTGGATCCATAACATAAGGGATGCGGAGCGCGGCCATCTTCTGTTCAATCACTTCCATCATGGGAATATTGCTGATCATGCCGGTTTTATAGGCATCTACCGGCATATCTGATAGAACAGATTCAAGCTGACTGGCAATCATGTCTGGTGGTATGTCTTGGACAGCCTGCACTCCTGTCGTGTTTTGTGCAACTACCGAAGTGATGACAGACATGCCGTAGCTTTTTAATTCCTGGAAAGTTTTTAAGTCAGCCTGGATTCCCGCTCCACCACTGGGGTCCGTGCCGGCAATCGTTAAGGCGCATGGTATATGTTTCATTATGAGTTCCTCCCTGTAAGCTCTAAGGCATTATTGGTGGATAGCTTCGTAACGATAAACCATCCGATGATTGCTCCAGTACTGCTGCTAACGACAAATGGCGGGATAAACGCCAGGGCACCGGCAGAGCTGCCCATCAAGATATTGGCAAAGGGAACGGCAAATAAAGCCCCGACAATGCCGCTGCCAACTGCTTCTCCTGCAGCAGCCCAAATTTTCCGACCCAACCAGCGGTATAGAATTCCTGCCAAGAATGCGCCCACCATCGCTCCAGGAAAGGCAAGTAGTGTACCAAGCCCCAGCATATTCCTTAAAAGGCTGATCATAAAAGCGATGACTATTGCCGGCCCCGGGCCGAGGATCACAGCGGCCATAACATTGATCGCATGCTGTACTGGATAAGCTTTTGCTATGCCGGCAGGAAACCAGAGCAACTGGGAAGTTATTGTCCCAATTGCAATGAAAACAGCCATTACTGTAAGTAAATGTGTACGGTTCACATCTTTCTCCCCTTTTGGGGCACCAAAAAAGCCAGATCCCATATAGGACCTGGCTTGAACAAGCTGAAAATAGATGACATTTTGTCTGACTACTTCCCTCCGCTGGTATGATCCAGATCAGGTCCATAAGGGTCGGAAAATTCATCTTTCCTCTCAGCCTGTGTTTCGGCACCCCTAGTAGTTTTACGTTTATTGAGTTTTCTGTTTTATCATAACAAAGAAGTGAGCGTTTGTCAGTAGAATCTTCCCATTTACAAAAGGATAAGTTGGATAGGTGTAAGAAAAGAATCTAAAAAAAGAGAAGCTTCCTTATCATATAAGGAAGCTTCTCTTTTTTTGATGGAGCATAGCGGGCTCGAACCGCTGACCTCTTCGCTGCCAGCGAAGCGCTCTCCCAGCTGAGCTAATGCCCCATATTGGCTATCACAAATATAAATTATAAAGGGTTACCAACTATTTTTCAAGGGTTTTTTACAAAAAATCTATATCTTTTACAGAGACCGGGAGGTTCAGCATGAATAAGATGGCTGACAATTGAATGAATTTACGACATAACTACACTATCATACCCACTGAAAGAAGGAAAACGTGCAAACATGCAAGGATATTAGATATACTTATGGCATAAGTACAGGATATTTACAGATAAAACTTGATAGGTTATATTCGAAAGAATAGTATAACTTTTTAGAAATGGGGGATGAAAAGTGTCCAGCAAGTCGGAAGGGAAGGATGAGCGGTTTAAGGTAGCCAATAGGGAAGCTCTTATCGGAGTGGCCTTGGTTATTTTCAATTTTATCTGGTGGTATGGGTTTGCCTATGGGCTTGGCAGCAAGGACCCGGAAGATTATTCCTATGTTTTTGGGTTTCCCGCTTGGTTCTTTTACAGTTGTGTGCTGGGGTTTATTGTCATGGCGGTTCTGGTGACGGTGATCGTCAAAAAGTTTTTTGTCGAAGTTTCATTGGATGATGAGGGAGAAGAGACATGAACTGGCAGGCATTGATTCCGTTAATTGTATTCTTAGTTTTAATGTTCGCAGTCGGCATTTGGTCGAGTAGGAGTGTGAAATCGTCTGAGACATTCCTGGAGTCCTACTTTCTGGGGGACCGGAGTATGGGCGGATTTATCTTAGCAATGACCATGACTGCTACATACGGTAGTGCAAGCAGTTTCATAGGTGGTCCTGGTACTGCATATACAGAAGGGTTGGGCTGGGTCCTATTGGCGATGACTCAGGTGGTGACCGGCTATTTTGTCCTAACGGTTTTGGGAAAAAAATTTGCCATCGTTACCAGGAAATATAAAGCAGTAACAATGGTAGATTTCCTGAAGGAACGCTATCAGTCAAAATGGGTGGTGCTGTTTTCCGCTTTAAGCATCATTATTTTCCTATTCTCTGCCATGGCAGCACAATGGATCGGTGGAGCCCGCCTGATTGAGTCATTGACAGGCTTGCCATATACCACGGCATTGTTCATCTTTGCTTTATCTGTCCTGGTTTATGTTGTTATTGGCGGTTTCCGGGCAGTGGCATTGACGGACGCCATCCAGGGAAGTGTGATGTTCGTCGGTACGTTGATCCTCCTAATAGCAACTATTTTTGCAGGGGGAGGAATTACGGCCATTATGGAGGATCTAGCCAATGAAAATATCAATCTGGTTACACCTTATGGAGCGGAAGGGACATTGACCCCAACATTTGTATCCTCTTTCTGGATTCTTGTCGGGGTCGGAGTCGTCGCACTTCCTCAAGTTACCGTACGCGCTATGTCCTATAAGAATTCAAAGTCGATGCACCGGGCACTGATTATAGGGACCATCGTCGTCGGGTTCATTATGCTGAACATGCATTTGATTGGTGTATTTGCCCGGCCGATTTTACCTGGTATTGAGATTGCCGACCAAGTAATGCCGCTGATCGCTTTGGAGGTACTGCCGGCATGGGTAGCGGGCTTGGTGCTCGCCGCTCCGATGGCTGCCATCATGTCAACGGTGGACTCCCTGCTGTTGCTTGTCAGCTCGACCATTGTGAAGGACGTCTATTTGAATTACATAGAACCAAAGGCATCCCAGCAGAAAGTGATGAAGTTGAGCATGGGGGTGACCGCTATCCTAGGAATTGGGGTGTTCCTGCTATCGTTGGATCCCCCAGATTTGATCATCTGGCTCAACTTGTTCGCTTTCGGCGGATTGGAAGCAGCGTTTATTTGGCCAATCATATTGGGTCTCTATTGGAAGAGGGGAAACAAATATGGGGCGATCGCTTCCATGGTTACCGGGGTAGGGCTGTACATATTGTCAGACAGCTTTTTTCCGCAGCCGTTGGGGCTTCATTCCGTAGTCTTGCCTGTTGTATTTTCCCTAGTGGCCTATATACTGTTCAGCTTAGGAACACAACATAAACAAACCGCTGTACCGGAAATCTGACAAGGAGTTGCCCAGTGTGTCTGTACTTCTTGGATGGCCAGTAAGAATGAAAAAAGACAGCCTTCGCGCGAGGGCTGTCTTTTCCTGTATTATTTTTTCTTCATCTTCTTTGCAAACTCGATAAAGTATTGCAATGATTCTTTGTTGCGCAATGAACCTAAATTGACCACTTTTTCTGATGGCTGCCCCATCAATATCTTCTTGACCGGTATTTCCAGTTTCTTGCCATTCAGTGTCTTCGGAATATCGTCCACTTCATGGATTTCCGTGGGTGCATGGCGTGGGGAGCATTGCTGTCTGATATGCTGTACTATTTTCTTTCTGATTTCATCTGTCAGTGTTGCTCCGTCCTTCATCACAATAAAGAGCGGGGTAGAGGAACTGCCTTCTCCATCTGGGATATCTACAATCAAGCTGTCCTCCACTTCATTCACTTGATCTACTGCCCGGTAGATTTCACTGGAGCCGATACGTATGCCGCCGCGGTTGATCGTGGCATCAGACCGTCCATATATAACCCCGGTGCCGCGTTCGGTAATCTTCAGATAATCACCATGGCACCAGATGCCAGGGAAAACATCAAAATAGCTATGGTACAGACGAGTGCCGTCAGGGTCATTCCAGAAATAGATCGGCATGGAAGGGAAGGGTTCTGTCAACACCAGTTCTCCCACTTCCTCGATCCTGGGTGTCCCCTGTTCACTGTAGCTCTCCAGTTTTGCGCCCAACCCCCTGCATTGCAGTTCTCCAGCATAGACGGGAAGCGTAGGGGCTCCCAGTATGAAAGCTGTGCAGACATCAGTCCCGCCGCTTACCGAAGCAATCCAAAGATCTTCTTTCACGTTTTCGTAGCACCACTGGAAGCCTTCCGGCGGCAATGGGGAACCAGTGGAGCCGATGCTCTTCAGGTGGAACAAATCATAGGTGTTCCCTGGCTCCAATTCATCTTTCATGCATCCTGTAATATAACTTGCACTGGTACCGAAAACGGTCATTTGTGTTTCTTCTGCGAACTTCCAAAGCATCTGTTTATCAGGGTAGGCAGGACTGCCATCGTATAGGATAACCGAACTGCCTGTGAGAAGCCCGCTTACCAGGAAATTCCACATCATCCATCCGGTGGTAGTGTACCAGAAAAAACGGTCTTCTTCTCCGAGGTCCTGGTGAAAGGTGAGTGCCTTCAAATGCTCCAGAAGTATTCCGCCCTGGCTGTGTACAATAGGCTTGGGTTTACCCGTTGTTCCAGAAGAATATAGTACCCACAGAGGGTCATTGAAGGAAACATGCTCGTAGTGGAGTTCACCGTTTCCACTTCTGTCCACAGCTTCTTCCCATGTTGCTGCATCTATTAGGTTGCTGAAATCTGTGTTGCTGTTCAGATAGGGAACACCAATCGTTTTTTCCAGTGTCGGTAATTCTTTCTGGATTTCCTCTGCAACCTCCATGCGATCGAAATCCTTCCCTCCATATCTGTATCCATCTATAGTGAACATAAGCTTTGGTTCAATTTGCTTGAATCGGTCGATGACACTTTGTGTACCGAAGTCAGGAGATGCACTGGACCAGATGGCTCCAAGGCTTGCTGTTGCCAGAAAAGCCACAATGGTTTCATATATATTCGGCAGATATGCCGCTACGCGGTCTCCTTTTTGAATGCCGTAATCCTTTAGTGCCTGCTGTAAAGAGGCGGTATCTCGATAGAGCTTTGCCCAAGATACTTCCGTTTTATCCCTCAATTCAGAAGCATGTATGATGGCTGTCTTATTTTCCTTCCGTCCTCTGAATATATGTTCAGTATAGTTGATCTCAGCTCCTTGGAACCATTTGGTTCCAGGCATCTTACGGGGAGATAAGATGGTATGGTAAGGTTTCTTTGATTGTATGTCAAAATATTCCCATTGTGTCTCCCAAAACGCTTCCAACTCATGGACAGACCAGTCCCAGAGGGAAGCATAGTCCTCAAATCTCAAGTTTTTATGTTCCTTCAGCCAGTTTCTATAATCAGTAAGATTAGCTTTCTTCTTTCGGGACGCATCTGGTTCCCATAATAACGTACCTTCTTCCACCCGACTCATCCTATCCCCTCCCGAATTTTACGATAATTACCACTATTATATGAAGTCGGTTCCCGTATGTAAAGCTTGCTTCTGTGGAACGGAAAAAAACCCCCTTGATGAAGGGGGAGTCTCCTATTGACCTGCCAGTTTGTCTATGAACGCCTTCATATAGGATGGCAAATCCGGCGGTCGGCGGCTCGACACAATATGGCCATCGATGATTACTGGCTCGTCATGCCAGTCAGCACCAGCATTCTTCATATCATCCTTGATTCCAGGGGTGCTTGTCACGTTTCTCCCATTTAAGATGTCTGCTGAGATGAGTACCCAACCGGCATGGCAGATCTGTCCAATGGGCTTGCGTGCTTTATCCATATCCTTTACCAGGTCAATGACCTCTGGATAGCGTCGCAACTTGTCCGGCGCCCAGCCACCTGGTACAAGGATAGCATCATAGTCATCTGCTTTTATATCTTTCAGAGCGACAGAAGATGTCGCAGGTACTCCATATTTACCTGTGTAGACTTTTTCGGCTTCTTTTCCGGTTATGTCCACCGTCGCACCCTCCTCCTGCAGACGGAGGACAGGGTACCAGTGCTCCAAGTCTTCGAAGTCATCTTCTATAAGGGCAATGACTTTTGAATCCACTAGCCGCATACAGATCCCTCCTATTCATGATATGCCAATTGTAACAGAGGGCGCCCGCTGAGGCGAACCATCTGCAGACGGATCAATCTTGACGCTGTTGGTATTCTGCAAATTTTATAAAGCTCTGTTCATCTTCAATCAGACCACAGGCACCACATTGTATCTTGTGGACGGGACCGGTGTATAGAGTGTGAAAGACTTCAGGAGATTCATTGGTGTAGGCGATGATGGTTTCTCCTGTCATCGGATCGAGCTTTACGGGGGTGGCCTTCTGCTCTATAATGTTAAATCGTGTGCTATTTGTCTTGCAATTGGGACAGCGGTAAGGCTGCGTCATACATACACCTCCTAGAAGGTATTATCTCCATCTTTCTCTGGTCGATGAACTTATGCAATATCCATTTTGTGTAAATCTGATCCACATAGAAAAAGCTAAGTTAAAGGAGAGTTTTTATGAAGAATGTGACAAGCGTTTTTTGGTATTCTATTGCTATTTGTTTGGCTGTAGTCATATGGGGCTCTGTAGCACCTGTTCATCTGGAGGACATCTCTGCTGCAGTGACCACCTTTATTTCTGTTCGTTTCGGGTGGTATTATCTGCTAATTGTTGTACTTATGCTAGCTTTCTGTATCTATATCAGTTTTTCCAGGTACGGTAAGGTGAAGCTAGGAAAGGAACATGATAAGCCGGAATTCAGCCTTCCTACTTGGTTCGCTATGCTTTTCAGTGCAGGTATGGGGATGGGGCTAGTATTCTGGACGACGGCTGAACCTGTTTCCCATGCGTTTATCAGCACGCCTACCGCGGAACCAGGGTCTGATGAAGCAATCAGGGAAGGCCTGCAGTACTCGTTCTTCCACTGGGGTGTCCATGCATGGGCCGTTTATGGAATTGTGGCGTTGGTATTGGCCTATTTCAAATATCACAAAGATGCACCAGGCTTGATTAGTTGCGACATTAGTGTCGGTCTTTGGGGAAAAGAGCATGGGAGGCATACCCGGGAAGTTGATCGATACCCTGGCGGTCTTTGCGACGGTGGTTGGTGTGGCTGCCACGCTGGGTTTCGGTTCTGCACAAATTACAGGAGGGTTATCCTTCCTATTCAATACACCGGAAAACTTTACGATCCAACTGCTGGTACTGGTGATAGCCACCGCATTGTTCATTTTTTCTGCTTGGTCCGGAATTGGCCGGGGAATCAAGTATCTCAGTAACGTCAATATGGGTTTGGCCACCGTTCTCGTGCTGATGCTCTTCATTGTCGGGCCGACGCTTTATATATTGAACATGTTCACCAGCACGCTGGGGAGCTACCTATCGGATTTCTTTGATATGAGCTTCCGTCTAGCTCCACTTAATGAGGAAAATCGCGGGTGGATTAATGCTTGGACTGTCTTTTACTGGGCATGGTGGATTTCCTGGGCTCCATTTCTAGGTATCTTTATCGCAAGGATCTCCAAAGGCCGCACAGTAAAAGAATTTATGCTGGGTGTGCTGCTGATTCGGCTACGTTTGTGCTGGGAATGCTGAGTACCAATGGATTGCTTAACCCGAAGAATTCCGTGAAGATTACATGGGGGCTGACACAATCAGCTGTGGCAGCAATTATTGTATATTTCGGAGGAACCCAAGGTTTGCAGAATATGCTGATTATCGCTGCACTCCCATTTTCCTTGGTCATTCTCTTGATGGGGGGATCTTTTTATAAAGCAGTACGGTCTGAATATGGGCCTAAAAAGTAAGGTTATGAAGTGCTTCAACAAAGCCCCGACCAAGACTATGGAAGCTTGGCGGGGCTTTCTCCTTTGTTGGCTAACTAAAAGTGGGTGAGTCAATATCCGTTCATTACGAAAACCATTTTTTCAGTCTGGATAGTAAGGAAGGGGATTCTTTTGAATCGCTTTTCTGCTCGTCTGATTCCTCATCCATGAATATATGTTCTTTGTCGATTGCGTAATCGTAAGTAAGGACTGCTCCAATATCGGTATCATTTTCTTCATCCGTCAGGGTGGTATAATGTATATTATATTTCTTGGCAAGTTCCTTTTCTTCCTTGAGAAAGCGATGGGAAACATGGCCATTGATCAAAAGACTTGCTTCAGGGTTGGCCTTCATTTCACTCTCCAGAGCCTTCAAGCCTGAATCGCTCATAACCTGCCCTTTGGTCAGGGCAAGCACAATTCTTTCTCTTAAGGTTCCAAGGTATTTCTTCCTTTCCTCATCCTTCGGCAGCCTGACCCCATACATACCCTCTGTTAAATAATCGTCCACATTCTTTTTACTCATTGAAAATTCCTCACTTTTCACGCATTTTTGCCCATTTTAACAGAAATAACAAAAGGCATAAAAGGGTATCTCCTTTATGAGATACCCTCCCTTTTTCAGTGGAAAACTATTTTCGCTTCGCTCGACGGTCAGCTTCCCTGCTCCTTTGCTGGGCAACCTTGTCGGCTGTATCGGCAAACTCTTCAGCGAACTCAATATCACGGCCGTCTGACACTTGGTTTTTCGGTGTCTGCGCCAAAAAGTTATTTTTCTTTTTATTATGCTCATCTCTGCCCATCATGATCACCCCTGTTAAGTGGTTACATCTGTAGTATGGCTTTTATCATGGGGGCCATCCCTGCCATTATTTTCTGTCTCCGCCTAATATATCAAATAAGCCGCCAGCAATGCTTCCTTCTCCTTGCTTACTATTCGATCCATCCCGTTGTGGGGTGGCAGCAAAAATTCTGCTCGCAAGTCTACTGAAAGGCAGGGACTGGACCCATACCGTTCCTGGACCTCTCAAAGTGGCAAAATATAGACCTTCGCCTCCAAACAGAGCCGTCTTTATTCCCCCTATATACTCGATATTGTAATCAACCTGCTCTGTCATGGCGACTAGACATCCAGTATCCACACGAAGTGTTTCTCCTGCGGAAAGTTCCTTTCTCTGAATCGTCCCACCGGCGTGGATGAATGCCATGCCATCACCTTCCAATTTCTGCATAATAAAGCCTTCTCCACCAAAAAAACCGGCTCCCAGTTTTTTCTGGAACTCCACCCCAACAGATACACCCTTGGCTGCCGCAAGAAAAGAATCCTTTTGGCAGACCAGCTTACCATTTACCGTGCTTAGATCCATAGGAATTATTTTCCCGGGGTATGGAGCAGCAAAAGAGACCTGTCTCTTACCGTTTCCTTGATTGGTAAATGTGGTCATAAATAGGCTTTCTCCTGTCAACACCCGTTTTCCTGCTCCGATCAACTTTCCGAACAATCCATCTTGCTGGCTTGTTCCATCACCGAAAATGGTTTCCATTTGGATGCCGTCTTCCATCATCATCAAGCTGCCTGCTTCTGCAATGACCGTTTCTTGGGGGTCAAGCTCAACCTCGACAAACTGCATGTCATCTCCATGAAGTTTATAGTCAATCTCATGATTATTCATCTTAGCCATCTCCTTTTATCCCAATAATGTATTCATACGTTTCATCCTTCATTTGGATTCATATAAATAGGTGATTCAGCAATACTAAGAGAAAAAGGAGGAACTATTATGTCTGGGAAAGATGAACGTTGCAGAGCATGTGAGGGAACAGGAATGCTGGCAGATGATGAGGGCTGGCAATATACATGCAGCATTTGCAGGGGAGATGGTTCCTATAGCCAGGATGATGCAGCTAAAGGGGCTAGGATAATGGAAGTGGATGAAACAAACCGGCTTCTTGATTGACCAACCTTATTTGGAGAGGTTCTTCATTGTCTCAGATACAAATGGGGGAGGTCTGAAAAAGGGACTTGCTCTCTTCTTTATAGGGAAATGCTCCGGGCAAAAAGCTCAGAGCATTTTTTAATGTCAAATGCCTGGTCTTTATCAGGGGTGAAGTCAATGATAGAATGACCAAAAACAGCAGTCCAAGCAAATGGCCGGTCGGACTGCTGTTCAGGCTAATTTCCATTAATGGGACATCGGGTTTTGAATTGGGGCGAAACTGTTCATATATGCCTGCATATCCTGTTGCTTCAATTGAGGCACTTGGTAATATTGGTTTTTATTCTGATATTGGAATACTTCGTACGCCATTTCGATGACATGGGGGATACTGTCGGCAAACACTCTGCGAAGGACAGGGTTTGTCGCTTCCAGGGCTGTCATGGTAAAGGCGGAAGCACAAGTTTTTAGGTGTCCCATCATGAAACTGGAGATGCACTGGTCATTCAGCTCATTGACAGATTGAGCAGGTGTTTTTGGCGAAGAAGGCTGCATGCCATAAACGACATCATTACCTTGGGCCATATTATAAGTCTGTGTCTTGACGGATGGTTCTTTTCCAGTCTGGAGTGTCTCCACGATGGTGTTATATGTCTGGGAAAGATAGGCTTTGTGCTGTTGAAGCATGGCCTTCAGTTCAGGATCTTGGATATGGTCCTGATACAACAGGTAGTGTTCCAACGTTCCAACGACCCCGGAAATCGCCTCATGGGCATCCAGCATTTCATGGCCGCCATGACTCTCCTGTGCTGACATTTGGGAAGTACCCTGTAAGTTCTGGTTTTGTTGCTGATTATCCATTGCCATAACCTCCTAATCATTTTCCTGTTTATTTTAAGCAGATTGATGCAAGTTATTCATCCGAAATGAGGGAGGAGAATCGTTATTTTACTGGATAGGAAAATGAGGAAAAGTACGATCAATTCCTTGAAAACTGTGCTACTATGGGGTAAGAGACCGAATACATAGGAGGCTGCATATGGAGGAAAGAGAGCCTATACGGCTGGATGATCGGATATACCTTATTGATGGATTCGATTTAGGGGTGCCTGACCGTACTGGTACTTACGTGTTGGATGAAGCGCAGCTCACCATTGTTGAGACAGGACCGAGTCCTTCTGTGAAGCATGTCAAAAAAGGGCTGGAATCACTTGGCTATTCTCTTGATCAGGTGCGGTATATTATCGTGACCCATATCCACTTGGACCATGCAGGAGGTGCAGGACTGCTATTGAAGGATTGCCCGAATGCCAAAGTGGTTGTCCATCCGCGGGGAGAAAAGCATTTGATCAATCCCAAAAAACTTGCGGCAGGAGCGAGAGCAATCTATGGTGAGAGCTTTCAAGAACTGTTTGAGCCAATCATTCCTGTTCCAGAGGAGAGGCTGCTATTGAAAGCCGATGGTGACACCCTTCAGATTGGACCTGAATGCCGATTGGAATTTTTGGATACGCCAGGTCATGCCAAGCATCATTTCAGCATTTTTGATCCTGTAAGCAAGGGAATTTTCACCGGTGATACAGTAGGAATCCGCTATGAACATCTGGCGAGGGATGGGGTGCAGTTGTTTCTGCCTTCTACTTCACCGAACCACTTTAATCCGAATACCATGCAGACATCTATTGAACGTATTTCTGATTTGAACCCACGAAGGATTTATTACGGCCATTTTGGAATGACCGAGCAGCCACAAAAAGCATTGGACGAAGTCTCCAAATGGCTGGATGTATTTGTGGAAGAAGGGGAACAGGCTTTGACGGAAGGAAAGGGCTATGATGAATTGTCACGCCGCATGCTTGGCAAAGTGAGGAAGTATTTGCAGGATGAAGGGATTCCGGATGACCATGAGGCATATATCATTATCAATTTGGACATGCAGGTCAGCGCTCTTGGCATCATCGATTATTTTAAAACAATTCAACAGTAGAAGTGCGGAACCATTCGTGAGACTCATTTGGATGAACGAAAGATTTACTGTTCCCTGGAGAAAAGGCCCGGAGATATATCCGGGCCTCTTCCATGTAGATTAAATTACCTATTACTTCTCCTGTGTAGACCTCAAAAAAGTAAGGATAAGAAAAAATAAAAAGCTGAGTAAAAGGACGGTGCCGCCTGCAATGAAATAGACAGTTACAAATGTCTCCGGTAAAGAAAACGGACGGAGATAGTAGAGCCACATTCCACTGGTCAACCCGACGGTTCCTATGATTGCGCTCCAGACATGAAGGGCAGCCAAAACATGGGAAGACGGGGTGAACACCTTGTAATAGACCGCCCAAGAAAACAGGGATAGCCAACCGACTACAAGAACGTGGGCGTGGATGGTTTTAAATTCCAAGCCGCCAGCACCAGCCATATGAGAGCCAAGTACGGCACCTAAAAAGGCAAACACAGCGGAAAAACGAAGCAGGACTTTACTGTAGCTTTGCATAGAATCACTCCTTATTTTTTATATCAGCTATTTATCTCAAGCATAATCGGGCAATGGTCGCTTCCCAGCACTTCAGTGTGAACTTGGGAATCAACCAGGGAATTTTCCAATCGATTGGAGACAATGAAGTAATCGATCCGCCAGCCCACATTTCTTTCCCGGATGGTTTTCATATAGGACCACCATGTATATAGGCCATCTGTATCCGGGTAGAAGTAACGCAATGTATCAATGAATCCTGCATTAAGCAGGCGGTCCATCTTTCCCCGTTCTTCTGTAGTGAATCCAGAATTGCCATGGTTTGTCCGATCATTCCGCAGGTCGATCTCTTTATGGGCAACGTTCAAATCACCACAATATATGACAGGTTTTTTTTCGTCCAGCTCCATGAGGTGTCGGTACAGTTTATCTTCCCATTGCAGCCGGTAGTCCAGACGGCTTAAATCTCTTTTGGAATTTGGTGTATAGACATTGACCAGATAGAAGCCTTCAAATTCAAGGGTGATTATCCTGCCTTCTTCTTCTATATCTTCGTTTCCCACTCCATATTTGACGGATAAGGGCTCTTCCTTTGTAAAGACTGCAGTTCCAGAATACCCCTTGCGTTCAGCATAATTCCAATACTGGTAATATTCTCGGAGTTCCAAGTCGATTTGCCCTTGTTGAAGCTTTATTTCCTGAAGACAGAAGATATCTGCATCTACTTGATGAAAATAGTCCATGAAGCCTTTGCGGACACACGCCCTTAATCCATTCACATTCCAAGATACAAGTTTCATAGATAGCACCTTTGCCCTTTCTGTTTTATATGGCTGCTTTCCCTCATTTTAGCATATAGATATGACCTCCTCGAAATCTGTCGAGGGTTTTTCTATGGAAAACTATTGACCTCGCAAGTGTATGAACCGTATAATACATACCAACAGCGTATTACCCTATTAATACACCTATTTTTTTGCGTTTAGTGTATTAAGGTCATAATACACTTGAGGAAGGCATCTGAACGAATGGTTAGGAGCTGTTGCTATGGAAGTGAAATTGAATAACCGAGACCCTGTATATGTGCAGGTGATCCGGCATTTCAAGGAGCAGATTGCAGTGGGGCAATTGGAGCCAGGGCAGGAGATACCCTCTCGGAGGGAGCTCGCCAACAAGCTGAAGATCAATCCAAACACCGCACAGCGTGCATATAAGGAAATGGAGGAAGCTGGTTTGATCTACACAGAGAGGAACCTCCCAAGCAAAGTGACAAAGGATCAGGCTACACTGTTGGCGGTAAGGGAGGAGCTCATTACAGAGGCGGTCGATAGTTTCGTGGCATCTGTCCGGCCAATAAATGTGCCGTTGGAGGAACTGATCGGACTGATTAAAGCAAAATACAATTCGTAAATGATCAAGGGGGGAGCTTAGGTGATTGAAGTCCATGGAATTACCAAGAAGTTTGGAAGAAAAATAGTATTGGAGGATGTCTCCTTTACAGCAGAGAAGGGGGAGATTACCTGCTTGATAGGAATTAATGGAGCAGGTAAGACAACTATCATGAATGCCATTATGTCCATGACTCCAGTGAAGGGAGGACCTATCCTGGTGGATGGCTGTGAAATGGATAAAAGCAGTTATGAGAAGGTTACATTTATACCTGACGCTATTACCATGCTTCCGCAAATGACCATTGCAGACGCTATGCAGTTCATGAGCGACTTTTATAAGGGGTGGAACGAAAAGCGGGCAGCAGAACTATTGACCTTTTTCCGTTTGAAACAGGAGGAGCGGATTTCTGACCTTTCCAAAGGGAACAGAGCAAAGGCTAATTTATTGCTGGGTCTGGCTCTTGATGTGGATTACCTGTTGATGGATGAGCCATTTTCCGGTATCGACATGTTCAGCAGAGAGCAAATTGCTGAGGTGTTTACCAGCCATCTTGTAGAGGGAAGAGGGGTGCTGATTACTACGCATGAAATCAATGACATCGAACATCTGATAGATAAAGTTGTTATGCTGGACGGCGGAAAGGTCGTCAAAGAATTCCGGACAGAAGAAATGCGGGAGGAAGAGGGTAAATCAGTGGTCGACGTCATGAGGGGGGTATACCAAAAATGAAGTTTTTGAAATTGGTAAACTTTGAACTAGGCCGGTTTATGAAAATCTATGTAGCTTTGGCAGCTATTACAGTGATTTCCCAATTCACTGGAGTCATCGTCAAATCCAAAGAATACTTAGAACAAGCGGATACAATCATGCTTGAGCAATCGATCAATATTGGAACGTATGTGCAAAATTATAGTGCCATGACTATGAAGCAAGTGACACAGAGTTTATGGTTTATGGGGCCGATCGCCCTTTCTGCAGCAGCACTGATCTTCTATTGCTTTTTCATCTGGTACAGGGACTGGCTTGGAAAGAATACCTTCATTTATCGCCTGCTCATGCTGCCTACTGCCAGGCTGAATATTTTATTGGCAAAGGCTGCAGCCATCTTTCTGATGGTGCTTGGCTTAATCTCATTGCAGATCGTTTTGTTGCCAGTGGAAAGTACCTTGTTGCAATGGATGGTACCGACAGATCTCAGAATGGATATGAATACACATGCAATCATCGAAAGTTTCTTTCTTTTGCGGATAATCATTCCTGATACTTTCACAGGTTTTCTGGTTGCCTATGGAATCGGCTTCATGGCAGTCTTCATTCTGTTTGTTGCCGTGCTCTTGGAACGGAGTTTTCGGCTGAAGGGGGTTTTACTGGGAGCGGGTTATGCCATTCTTGCGGGCCTATGCTTTTTGGCCCCGCTGATCCTGCATATAATTCCGGAAACCCGTTGGCTTTACCCGGGAGAATTATTTGCAGTTGAAATAGTATTGCTCATGCTGGTTACAGGTGTTTCCATCTGGCTGGGGAACTTTTTGCTAAAGAAAAAAGTCACTGTTTAACAAAGGGGGAGAAATGATGCGTTATTGGAAATTGATTGCTCTTCCTGTCATAATCATCCTGGTTACAGGAGGCTATTATGTGCAGAATGCTATGGCAGGGAATGATTATCCGGATTTCAGTTTTAACAAGGTAGATGGAGCGGAAGAGGCAGTGGAAGATGTGACCTTATTAGCTAATTATCACGAAGGCAGGTATGGAGATGCTGTCAAAATATCTGGGGATGGATCGGTGTATTATCAAGATCTTTCCTATATCGACCGTCTGGCAGGCAACCTGCACAAGGACCCTGCGATTGCATCTCTTCAGAAGGAGTACCGGGGGTTCATGAGGGGTAAGCATGCCAATGCTAGTTATTTCAGTCAATATAAAGATGTCCTGGCGTTTGCCTCGGTTGAAGAGTCTGATAGCCGATATTCAGTAGTAGTCGATACACTTCATACAGAGTCAGAAGAGAGCTCTTCCTTCCGGGTGAACTTGCCTGACAGCGAGGAATACCGGATGATGTATACGGAATCGGTGGAACTCACTGACGGAGTATTGACTATATTTGCCAGGAGTTTCCGGGCAGGCAACGATGAACTCCATTACTACCGCGTGGATATGGACAGCGGGAAGCTGGTTGGTTCCGGACAATTACATGATGATACAGGTTCTCCGGGAGAAGGAAGCTGGACGGAAACGAGATCTCTTTCTCAAAATAGGCAAGGCATCGCTGCTGCTGAATATAGCGTATTCCAGGTAAATGAATGGGAAGAGGTGCCTGGACCGGATGGCAACACCCAACCTCAATCAGCAGTCAGTGAACTTGTCCTGTTTCACCATGCCACAGGAGATAAGGAAGTCTTTGATGTTCCAGAAGATCTAAGAGGTTCACTGCATACAGCTGTATTGGATGGTTCTACTCTATATCTAAGCAGGCCGAGTCAGGCGGGGACGGAGATCATGGCTTTTGAGTTGACAGACAGGAACATGGAGAAAAGTAAAAAGGTTGTCCAGCTGCCACTGGCTAGTGCTGATAGTGGGGAGTCAGTAGCTGATCTTGCTGTTAATGATGGGAAAATGTATATCGCAGGTAACGGAGTATCAGACCCACGACTTTTCATTGTAGAACTAACAAGTGGTGAAGTACTCTATGAAGGTGTAATCGATGCAGGCCAACATCAAGGAGAGTTGATGGTCCATGAATTGTTGATTCCATAAGCGGAGGGGCCGGGAATAATTATCCGGCCACATGGTTATATAATTTGTCCAACTTTTCTTCCAAAAGGTCCATATGGACGATGCGTGCTTCACGGATATACTCTTTTCCTTCCCAGAAAACAAGCAGGACCGGCACAGTGAAAATGGAGAAACGACCGGCCAGTTCCTCTATTTGTTGGGCATCTGCATGCCCCAACTGCATTTTGAGATAATTATCCATCAGATTCTGAACTTGCGGTTTGAGGCCGTGGCATACACTGCAGTTCGGGCGCGAGATATAGAGGAGTGCCAACTGATTTGTACGTATCCATGCATCTACTTCTTCTAGACTGTTGAGCTCATGAAATTCTCTCACAGAACTAGCACCTCCTATCAGGTATTGAGCAGATTATAACAAAGAACTCGTCCCCAGGCATGTCTGGAGGTTTATATTCTGCTGATAAAAGGAAAATGTCTATAAAACCTGAAGAATGGGGTGACACAATGGCTGAAAAAGGCAAGGAACGAATCAAGGATAATAAAAGCAGGGCAAATGAAGAAGATCGCAGTGAACTGGATGGCTTCAAAGAGCAGCAACTGGTTGATGACGTGCCAATGGAAGATTTAAAAATAGAACAGAAACATGAAAAGGAAAAGTCCAATTCCCAAGATGCTTCCCAAAGTGAACGAAAGTATACGACAAACGACGGGGAAGACAATTAATCGATAGAAATGGAAGCACCCCCCTGTATCGAATCAGATACAGGGGGGTGCTTCTTAATGATGGCTTACCATGGATTAAATGCAATTTTAGGTCAATTGTGTTATCTGCCTATTTTTTGTATAATTGTACTTCATGTAAAATCAGGGAGGAAGAGAAGAAAGATGGAGAAAGAAAATGGGAAGCGTAGAAGGAAATTTGAATTTCCTCATGTATTTGTCATTTTATTCAGCTTTATAATTGTCGTAGCTATTACTACATATTTTATACCTGCTGGAGAATATGAACGGGAAGTTAGTGAAACGGGCACTGAAACAGTAATCGATGGAACCTATTCCACCGTGGAAAAGACTCCGGTCGGGTTCTTTGATATATTCCAGTCTGTCCATGCAGGGATGGTCAACTCCTCAGCAATTATCTTCTTCATTTTTATTGTAGGAGGAGCTTTCGGTATCTTGAACGCCACCAATGCACTGAATAGGGCATTCGGTTCATTATCCAGGAAGCTTTCAGGGAAAGAGATGCTGATCATCCCGATTACCATGACTGCTTTTGCGCTTGGCGGTGCCACGTTTGGGATGGCAGAAGAAACCATACCATTCATCCTGGTCATGGTGCCGGTCGCCATGATGGTGGGCTTTGACTCGATTGTCGGGCTTGCTATGGTACTAGTCGGTGTTTATGCCGGGTTCATTGCTGCTTTCATGAATCCTTTTACGATTGGAGTGGCTCAGGGGATCTCTGGACTGCCGACATTCTCAGGTATGGGAGTACGTGCAGTGTTCTTTGTCATTTTCCTTGCAGCCAGTATTATCTATGTCATGCTTTATGCCAGGAAGATAAAGAAAGACCCATCGAAGAGTATCGTTTTTAAAGAGGATGCCAAGAGGAATGATAAAATAAATTTGGATGATCAGCCGGCGATGACCAAGCGCCATGTTCTGATCATCATCGTTTTGATCTTGACAGTGATTGGCCTCGCCCTTGGGGTTACTCTCCAAGGATGGTACATGCAGGAGATTGCCGGATTGTTCCTGTTAATGGGGATCATTGTCGGCTTTATTGCCAAGATGCGGGTGAATGAGATAGCACAGTCTTTCCTTAAAGGTTGTGAGGAACTTGTGGTAGGAGCACTTGTTGTTGGCTTTGCTTACGGGATTTTAGTTATACTTCAAGATACCAATACCATTGACACTTTGCTATACGGCATATCATCGATGGTGTCCGGCCTGCCTTCAAGTCTCGCGGCACTAGGCATGCTTTTCACACAAGGTTTGCTGAATTTCATCGTACCATCTGGAAGTGGACAGGCAGCCTTAAGTATGCCGATTATGGCACCTTTAGGAGATTTGTTAGGGGTCGATCGCCAGACAGCTGTATTGGCTTACCAATTCGGTGATGGGATTTCCAATATTCTCACCCCGACAGCAGGAGTTCTGATGGCTTCCCTGGCTGTTGCAAAAATCTCTTGGGTGAAATGGGTGAAATGGGTTTGGCCGCTCATTCTCATCTGGTATCTATTGGCAGCAATCTTCGTCACTGTTGCACATTTGTTTATCTGGTAGGAGGAATGGGAAATGGTGGAAAATGTTTATCATAGGCTGGAAGAAATTTACCCGGAGATGGTGGAGCTTCGCAGGGATTTTCACATGTATCCCGAGCTATCTCATCAGGAAGAGATAACACCTGAAAAAATAGCTGAATATTTGAAGAGCCTTGGCATAGAAGTGAAAACCGGTGTAGGCGGCCGTGGAGTGATTGGTGTTCTAAAAGGCGGGAAGCCCGGACGGACGATCGCTTTGCGTGCTGATTTTGATGCTCTCCCGATTCAAGAAGAGAATGATATCGATTATAAATCCCGGATCCCAGGTGTTATGCATGCATGTGGCCATGACGTGCATACGGCTTCCTTGCTCGGTGTAGCGAAAGTATTGAGTGAAGTCCGGGAGGAAATCAGCGGTACCGTAGTCTTTGTCCATCAATTTGCTGAAGAAGCTACACCAGGCGGCGCTCATAAGATGATGGAAGACGGCTGTCTCGAAGGTGTCGATGTTATTTATGGCGCCCATGTGATGTCCACAGAAGCATTTGGTTCCTGTACAGTGAAGGAAGGCTACTTCTCTTCAGCTCAGGACGACTTTCACATTAAAGTTTATGGGAAGGGAGGCCATGGGTCCGAACCTCATAACACGGTCGACCCGCTCGTAACCGGAAGTCAGTTGGTCGTGAATCTTCAACAGATTATCAGCCGAAGGGTAAGTCCGCAAAGTGCAGCAGCTCTTACGGTTGGTTCCTTTCATAGTGGTAAAGCAACGAATGTGATACCCGATACAGCTGTAATCAAAGGAACAGTCCGCACGTATGACAGGGAAGCTCGGGATATCATCGAGCAATCGATGAAGCAAATTGTCAAAAACACTTGTGAAGCAGCTGGGGCAGAAGTGGAGATGGACTATGTGAGAGACTGTCCGTCCATTTGGAATGACCCGGAAGAGACGAAACTGGTCCGGGAGAAGGCTGTAAAACTATTTGGAGAGAATGCTGTCAACACAGAGGAGCCGATGTATGGAAGTGAAGATTTTGCCTTCTATCAGCAAGAGGTGCCGGGAGTCTATTTCACAGTAGGTGGAGGAAATCCTGAAATAGATGCTGTCTATCCGCATCATCATCCTAAATTCAAAGTGGATGAACGAGCCATGCTTCATATCGGCCGGATGTTCATTCATCTAACATTATCCTCATAATAGCTTCGTTTTTAGTGTAGGAAAAACACCAGCCGTCTGGGCAAGCAGGGCTGGTGTTTTTCTTTTTTATGCTTAGTTAGAATTGAAAATCGACCTCTGTCTTTTCTTGTTCTTCAACGCCTTTCATATATTTAACCCGGCGTTGGGCTGATGCGTTGCTGACTTGCTCATCGGCGTGGTAGGAGGAACGTACCAGAGGACCGGCTTCACAGTGAGTGAATCCTTTTTCGAGCGCAATCTTTTTCAGTTCTTCAAATTCATCCGGATGATAATAGCGCTCTACTTGCAGATGTTTTTTGGTTGGCTGGAGGTATTGACCAATTGTAACAATATCCACGTTATGTGCACGCAAATCATCCATTGCTTCGATAATCTCCTCTTTGGTTTCTCCGAGCCCCACCATGATACTGGATTTAGTCGGTGTGTTTGGAGCAATTTCCTTCACTCGTTCAAGGAGCTGAAGGGAACGGTCGTACATGGCGATAGCCCTTACTTTTTTAGTAAGACGGCGAACCGTTTCGATATTATGATTGAAAATATCCGGTCCGCTGTCCATCAAGGTATGAAGACTTTCATAGTCACCCTTCATATCGGAAGGAAGTATTTCAATTGTCGCTCCTGGATTTCGTTTGCGGATCTGACGGACGGTTTCAGCAAATACTGCCGCCCCTCCATCTTTCAAATCGTCTCTTGCGACCGCGGTGACCACTACATGTTTCAATCCCATTACTTCGACAGATTCGGCTACCCGCTGTGGTTCTCCCCAATCGAGCTCATTTGGGAGTCCTGTCTTCACAGCACAAAAGCGGCATCCTCTTGTACAGGTATCCCCCAAGATCATGAAGGTAGCTGTTTTTCGTTCACTCCAACACTCATGCAGGTTTGGACAACGAGCTTCCTCACAGACAGTGTTCAGCTTTTTATCACGCATCAAGTGTTTCAGTTTCCTGTAGGATTCATTTGTGTTGATTTTCGTCTTCAGCCATTCAGGTTTACGTATGTACTCTGCTTGCTTCGCCATTGTTAACACGCTCCTTGGATGTATTATGTGTCCATGCTTCCGATGAGTATTTTGTTTCCGCCAGCTGGTGAACTTCCTCCCACTGTTCCTCGGATAGGGTGAATGGATGCAGATGGATTCCAAGACCATCCTCGAATCCTTTCTTGAACGCTGATGTCATTTCCTCATAAGACAACTGTTTACCTGTCAGTTGTGCAATATCTGCTGCTTTTCCGGCAAAGGCCTTGCGCTTCCGTTCCCGGTGCTTTTCGGAGGAGAAACGAAACAAGTCGAAAAGCATCCCAGTATTCATGCTTATTGGTATAGAACCGTGCTGGAGGACTACTCCATCTTTTCTTGTCTGGGCATTGCCAGAGATTTTTTTACCATCTACGACCATCTCATAGAATGCTGGCTTTTCAAAGCAGATGGATGTTCTCTCTCTATCCCGCTTTTTTTCTGGAACAGAAAAGTCTGCAGCAATTCCAATATTTTTGTACCCTTCCAGGACACCTTGAGAAAGGACATGATATGCTTCCTGGACAGAGGTCGGGATGGAGGGATCCTGTTCATTGATGACAAGGCTATAGGTCAGTTCATTGTCATGAAGGACAGCGCTTCCTCCTGTCAGCCGCCGTACAAAATGGCAGTTATGCCTGTGCACAGCATCCAGGTCGATCGTGCTCGACTTTTGAAACCGTCCGAGGGACAGGCTTGGCTTAGACCAACCGTAAAATCGTAATGTCGGAGGAATCTCACCTTTGCTGTGCCACTTCAACAATGATTCATCCAAAGCCATATTGATGGCTGCATCCTGGATACCGCTGTCCAGGTAGGCCCATTCTTTCTCCACATCGTTACCTCCTGTTCCTCATTAAACTGGGATACGGCATTTGTACCCTTTGCGCCCCCATAAAAAAAGAGACTGCACTCACGGAGAATGCAGTCTGACAATATATGAAAAAAAGAGTACATATATAATCAACTGCACTTTCCCACGCTAGCATTATCTAAATCGGGTGCAAGGGTCAGGGCATCTTGCCCCTCTCAGCCGTGGTCCAGCTCCCCTAGTGCTTAAATGGTTATTCGATACTATGCTAACCTATATTCGTTCAATTGTAAATGTTGGTAACAGTGCAGTAATTAATTTTATAACTTTACTTTTGGTTGTGTGCTTTCCTGGATGAGCTGTTTCACGGTCTCTGTCTCTCCTTGATGGAGGAGGTCCACAATTCTGCTGCCGACAATGACACCATCACCCGCATTGCTAAGCTCTCTTGCTTGTGCGGCGTTGGAAACTCCGAATCCTGCCAATACAGGAACATTGCTATATTCTTTGAGCTTTTCCAAGAAGCCTTTCACTTTTTCGTTATGAGTAGCTCTCACGCCGGTAGTGCCGATAACAGAAACAGCATAGAGGAATCCTTCTGATTTCCCAGCAAGTTCTGAAAGCCTTTCATCCGGACTCGTCATGGCAGCAAGCTGGATGAACGCTATGTCTTTTTCGTTCAAAAACCCGTTGATGGTATGCTGTTCCTCCAGAGGGAGGTCGGGAATAATGACACCATCCACCCCTGCTTGATCACAAGCATTGGCAAAACGCTCTGGCCCGTAAATTAGTATGGGATTGAAATAGGTCATGAGAATGACTGGAATGCTGCGTTTTTCTTTAAACGAGGAGAGGTGATCCAATACCATGGAAAGGGATACCCCTTGTTCCAAGGCTCGGATTCCCGCTTCCTGAATGGTTGGTCCATCTGCCACTGGGTCGGAGAATGGTATACCCAACTCCACAGCGGAAGCCCCGCATTCTTGCAAAAAGGTGATACGTTCTTCCAAGATATCCAGACCACCGTCACCAGCCATAATGTATGGAACAAACAGATTTTGGCCTGTATCCTGTTTTTGCTGTAATGTTTTCTTCAATTTTTCTTTCCCCATTTATTAATCCTCCTCGATTCTCTCTTTTACTTGGTCTACATCTTTATCTCCTCGGCCGGATAGGCAGATCACGAGAGATTGGCCTTTGCCCATCTGCTGTGCCAGCTTGACCGCATATGCAACAGCATGAGCACTTTCCAGGGCTGGGATAATTCCTTCCGTTCTGGACAAGTATTGAAACGCCTCCAAGGCCTCTTCATCCGTGATGGAAGTATATGTCACTCTTTCTGTTGCATGCAGGTGGCTGTGTTCTGGACCGACCCCTGGATAGTCAAGCCCTGCAGAAATGGAGAAAGCTTCCTCAATTTGGCCATTGCTGTCCTGCAGCAAGTGTGTCATCGTACCGTGCAGAATACCGACTTTCCCTCCAGAGAGTCCAGAGAGGGTAGCTGCATGTTTATCCGTATCCAAGCCTTCTCCGCCTGCCTCAACTCCATATAGCTTTACCTCGCTGTCTTCAATGAAAGGATGGAACATCCCCATGGCATTACTGCCGCCACCGACACATGCCACGACTGCGTCGGGAAGGCCGCCTGTTTGTTCCTTCATCTGTCTCTTCGTTTCTTTTCCGATCACCGATTGGAAATCACGGACAATCTGTGGAAAGGGGTGTGGGCCTACCACGGAGCCAATGATATAATGAGTATCCTCTACATGACTTACCCAGTATCGCAATGCCTCGTTCACTGCATCCTTCAAGGTGCCGCTGCCTTGGGAAACACCGCGCACCTCAGCACCGAGCAATTCCATACGGAACACATTCAGCTTCTGGCGCCGGATGTCCTCTTCTCCCATGAATACCACACATTCCAGGTCAAGGAGGGCACAAACTGTTGCAGTCGCTACACCATGCTGGCCTGCGCCGGTCTCAGCAACCACTTTCTTCTTTCCCATCCTCTTTGTTAACAAAGCTTGGCCGATAGTGTTATTGATTTTGTGGGCGCCCGTATGGTTCAAATCCTCCCGTTTCAAGTAGATATCGGCGCCACCAAGTTTCTTCGATATATTTGCTGCATGATACAAGGGGGTCTCGCGGCCGATATATTGTCTCAGATAATAATCAAGTTCATCGACAAAGCTCGGGTCTTTAACTGCGTTGATATAGGCTTCCTCTAATTCCTTCACGGCGGGCATCAAAAGCTCCGGTACAAATTTTCCACCGAAATCTCCATATCGCCCTGATTTGTCAGGCATGGTATATATGGTCACTGGGCTCATCCTTTCTAGTCTGTTTTGCTTTCTTAATGAATTCTCTTATTTTTGCCGGGTCTTTTTCGCCATTGGTTTCCACACCACTGGAGACATCCACTGCTGCCGGGTTTACCATTTCAATTGCCTGTTGAATATTGGCAGGTGTCAAGCCGCCGGCTAGTATGGTCTTGTTTCTGCTGACTGGCAGGGTTTCCGTCATGGACCAGTTGAATGTCGTGCCATTACCACCACGATTCTGTCCCTTTGGACTATCGATCAAATAATAATCACAAGGGTATTTTTCCATCCCCTCTAATTCCTGCGGAGAGAAAGGGAAGGCCTTGATTGTCTTATAAGGCAGTTCTTGCACCTTTGATTCTGATTCGTCACCGTGCAACTGGATGTAATCCAACCCCACCTGGTTGGCAATCTGCAGGATGTTTTCGGTACTCTCATTTACAAAAACTCCCACAGTATTGGCATGCGAGGGGAGGGAATGGGCAATCAATGCAGCATCTTCAGGGGTGATCCTTCGTGTGCTCGGAGCAAAAACGAATCCGATGAAATCCGCTCCAGCCTGTATAGCGGTATGTGCCGTGCTGATTGTCTTCACTCCACAAATTTTCACCTTCATACTATTTCACCTCTTTCTCTTGGGTTGTCAGCTGCAATTCGTGAAAGGTATCCTGCAGGTTAACGGATCTCATCAAGGTTTCACCGACCAGTATAGCGTTGGCTCCTGCTTCCTTGGCACGGAGCACATCGCCACCTGTTCGAATTCCACTTTCTGATATTAGGATGGTATCCGGGTTGGCAACCATTGAAGCCAGCCTCTCCGTTGTTGCTAAATTTACTTCGAAGGTGTTGAGATCACGGTTGTTGATTCCTATGATTTCAGGATCCAGTTGAAGTACCTGGTGCATTTCTTCTTCATTATGCACTTCGCATAACACTTCCAAATCCAGGCTGCATGCATACTGGTAGAGACTATGCAGCTGTTCATCCGATAGTGCTGCTGCAATCAGAAGAATAATATTGGCCCCTGCATCCTTTGCCTGATCTATTTGGATAGGGTGAATGATGAAATCTTTGCAAAGAATAGGTAGTTCAACCGCTTCTCTGACTGCTTTCAAATCTTCCATGGAACCATTGAAAAACGTACGGTCGGTTAATACGGAAATCGCAGAAGCACCTGCTGCCTCATATTGCTTTGCCTGCTCAACAGGGTCAACATCCAATCGTATTTCCCCTTTGGAAGGAGATGACCGTTTGATTTCGGAAATGATGCACATCCTGTCGCTATCCTTCACCCTTTCCCTGAAACTAGTGACGGACTTAGGGTGCGATCGATGGAATTCCTTCTTTTTTAATTCTGCTACTTCTTTTTCTTTTTCCGTGATGATTTTATCCAGTATGGACATTTAAAGCACCTCGCTTGGGATTTTACTGCTATATTCAACCAATTGGTTCAGCCTTTCCAATGCCGCCCCTGATTCGATACTTTCTCTGGCTGCTTCGACACCTTCCCGGATGGTCCGTGCCTCCCCGTTGGTGAAGAGGGCGAGACCGGCATTCAGCAGAACTGTGTCATAGTAGGCTCCTTTTTTGCCATGTAGAACGCCCTTTAAGATCTCTGCATTTTCTTTGGAATCGCCTCCGCGAATGTCGTCCATGGTATAGGTTGGCAAGCCGACATCTTCGGGATAGAGAGAAATGGCTTGTTGTTTTCCGTTCTCCAAGACAATTACATGGTTCTCTCCGGCCAAGGAAGCTTCATCCATATTGCCTGCTCCATTCACTACCACCCCGCGTCTTCTTCCGAGTTGATGCATGGCCTCGGCAAGGAGGGGAAGAAGTTCTTTTCGATAGACACCTATCAGTTGGGTTTCAAGGTTTACCGGGTTGGTCAATGGACCGATTGCATTGAAAATAGTAGGTACACCGAGGCTTTTACGGACCTGGGTGAAAGGTTTCAATGCTGCATGGACATGGGGGGCGAAGAGGAAAGCTATGTTGTTTTCCTCCAGCATTTCTTCTACTTGTTCCTTGGAGAAGGAGAGAGACACACCGAGATGTTCCAAGACATCTGCACTTCCAGTCCTGCTGGAAATGCTGCGGTTCCCATGCTTGGCAATCTTCACCCCTGCACCGGCAATGACGAAAGCGGAAGTGGTGCTGATATTAAAGCTGTATGATTGATCTCCACCTGTTCCGCAGTTGTCCATGGCATGCAACACCGGACCTGTTTGGAAAGAGGATCGGGACCGGATGACTTCCACCATGCCGGTAATCTCTTCTGCAGTTTCTCCTTTAGCTTGCAAAGCAGTAAGGAAGGAGGCTATTTCAGCTTCTGTAATCGAGTCCGTAAAGCATTTATTCGTTGCCTCCTTCATTTCCGCGAGACTTAAGTTCTGTTGGTTAATCAGCTTGTTAAGATATTGTTTCACTTAAATTACTCTCCTCTCTAATCACGTTCAAAAAGTTGCGGATGATATCCTTGCCTGTTGTGGTTCCTATTGACTCTGGGTGAAATTGGACACCGTACACAGGATACTCCTGATGTTTTATCCCCATGATCTCCTGATCATCATCTGATTTGGATTCAATCTCCAGCTGAGTGGAAGCAGGCAGACGGTCGATGACATAGGAATGATAACGCATGACCTCCACAGGGTTTGGCAGACCTTGATACAACCCTGATGCATTATGGGTGATGGGAGAAGTCTTTCCATGCATAATGACCTTCGCTGGTCTCAAGGAGCCCCCCAAAGCCTGGGCGATACATTGTTGACCAAGACATACACCGAGAATAGGGATGCTTTGATGAAAGTGCTGGACGGCCTCCAGGCAGATTCCTGATTCATTCGGAAGGCCGGGTCCTGGTGAAATGATCACTGCCTCGGGTTTCATCTGCTCTATTTCTTCCAGAGTAATCTGATCGTTTCGTTTAACCGTCACATGTCTGGATTCCTCTGATAGATATTGATAAAGGTTGTAGGTGAAAGAATCATAATTATCCAGTAATAAAATCAATGTTATTCACCTCCATGAGTGATTTGGCCTTCTGCATGGTCTCTCTGTATTCATTCTCTGGCAGAGAATCATAGACAATGCCGGCTCCGGTTTGCAAATATGCTAGAGAGCCTTTGATTACCAAGGATCGGATGGCTAGCGCGATATTCACATCCTGATTGAAGTTAATGAACCCCACACCGCCGGCATAAACGCCCCGTTTCTTCTCCTCTAAGTTGTTGATAATTTGCATGGCTCGGATCTTAGGAGCACCAGATACAGTGCCGGCAGGGAGACAAGATGCCAGAGCATCGAGGGGCGAAAGTCCTTCTCTCAACCGACCTTTCACTTCTGAAACGATATGCATGACATGTTGGTATTTTTCTATTTTCATATAAGTCGGTATGGTGATGCTGCCTGTTTCGCATACCCGGCCTAGATCGTTTCTGCTTAAGTCTACGAGCATACGATGTTCTGCGATTTCTTTCTCATCCGCAAGCAGTTCCTTTTCCAGAGCGATATCTTCCTCTCCCGTTCTTCCGCGCGCCCGGGTTCCAGCGATTGGATTAGTGATAATATCGCGGCCTGTTGTCTGAACCAGACTTTCCGGAGAAGCGCCCAGGACGAGGTAATCGTCAAAGTCAATGTAAAACATATAGGGGGAAGGATTCGCTTTCCGAAGCTTCCGGTAGAAAGAGAAAGGGTCACCTGAAAATTCGGCCTTCATCTTTTGAGATAGCACTATTTGGAAAACATCACCCCGCTGTACATGCTGCTTGGCTGTTTCCACCTTTTTATGAAAATCTTCCGGTAAAGTGTCTGGTTGGAACTCGATATGATCGACCGGACGCTCTTTGGCCGGTGAAGGAGAAGCAAGCATGTTTTTCAGCCCTTCCAATCGACTGGCTAGATCTTCCTCCGTGTGATTATCGTCAGCGTTTATGGCAATCAAATAGATATTTTCCTTGCTGTGATCATAGACGATTGTATCCTGATATATCATGAAGTGTATGTCAGGCATTTCGAGTTCATCCGGCAAACCCTCTCCAATATACTCATACTGCCTGATGGCATCATAGCCGATATAACCGACAGCTCCTCCAAAAAAAGGGAGGGGGAGATCGATATCAATGGTCGGAAGGTTTTCCTGTATGTAGGTGAGTGCACGCTGTTCGAATGTCCGGGTTGTACCATCCGAGTGTCCAATATCGGTAGTTGTACTGCCGTGACTCAGTATTTCCCTGTAGGGGTCAGCTCCTATAAAGGAGTACTTTCCTTTTTCTTCATGTGGAAAGCTGCTCTCCAGAAGAAACTTTTTTCTACCTTCAACCCTTTTGAAAATCTCAATAGGGGTCAGTGTGTCTGCATTCATTTGAATCATTTTGTATGGAGGCTGTCCCATCACCTTCATCCTTTCTGAATTAAATTAAAATGCCCTCTGCAGATACATTCCATTGTATCTGCAGAGGGCGTCGGGCCGCGGTGCCACCTCTGTTGAAAAGGGAAATTTCCTTTCCATCTCTTTGGATCAGGATCATGATTGATCCCCTATCCTATCCCTGTAACGGGGGAAACCGAGCTTCCCTACTGATACGGGCTGTGCCCAAATGTTAAGGAAACCACTCGTAAGCCCATTCGGTATTGTTGCGTACCGGATTCCCAGCTTCTCCGGCTCTCTGTAACGCATTGGCAATACGTACTATTCTTACTCGTTGATTTGCTAGCTATCAAATTATAGACAAAAAGACCCCTCTCCATAAAAAAAGGACGAGGGGCCGTGGTACCACCTTTATTAGCTGAAAAACAGCTCACTTTGGGACAGGAAACGTTGTTTCCTGTCTTTCCCGGGTAACGATGGGATGAAATCGCCAAAGCCTACTGCTGAACGGTTCGGTTTGGAGCTCGGAAGTCCATTCATCTATTGAAGCACACTGGTTTGCACCGGCCACCAGCTCTCTATAGAGATCCATATAGATTACTAATCTTCTTCATCGCTTCATTCATTTATTGTTAATAATGTTAGAATAATTGGAAATAAAAGTCAAGGGGGAATGAGAAAATTAATAAATATTCTTCATTTGTGCTAATCCATTCAATTCTTCATTTCCCGGGAAATACCGACAGAAATTCCCTATACTATGTCGAACTGTGATTAAGAGCCTACGTGAAAAGGGAAGGATAAAAGCAGAGGTGATGTTATGTTGACGGAAAGTTTTGTTCGAGTGATATTGACCTTTATTGTACTGATAGCAATCATTGTTATCCTTGTCCGTTTCCGTGCTTCAAAACCGGGCAGGAGGTCTCGAGATTCATTGGATATTCTCAAGGAAAAGATGGAAAAAGGGGAAATAAGCAAGGATGATTATGAGGAGGCAAAGCGGAAGAGGGGAAAGTAGACCTGCTCGGATCGCCTAATGCTGCTCGTCATGCAGACTTATCACCGCTCTGTTGAAATCGGCGTCTTGCTATAATCATAAAATCCCTTATTTCACTTCTATGTCCAGGCTCTTTTATGCTATTTTAAGTATAGGTTTTTTGTTTCGTGGGTGGCTGCCTACGTAAGATATAAAAACTTGTATGCAGCCAGCCGATTTTGAGAAGGAAGGTGTCGTGATGGGAAAGATAAAAGTAGGAATTATTTTTGGCGGCAAGTCTGCAGAGCATGAGGTATCCCTGCAATCTGCCAAAAATATAGTGGAGGCCATAGATAGAAAAAAGTATGATATCGTGTTGATTGGAATAGATAAGAACGGAAAGTGGCAGGTGAATGATCCATCGTCCTATTTAGTAAATGCCGACAATCCGAAACAAATCAAGCTGAGTAAGTCTGATGAGAATGTTGCCATAGTTCCTGGTGCCACAAGGAACCAATTCATTCATCAATCCACTTATGACCAGCTGGATCAGCTTGATGTTGTATTTCCAATTGTTCATGGGACGTTGGGGGAAGATGGCAGCCTCCAAGGAATGCTTCGCTTGATTAATCTGCCGTTTGTAGGCCCCAGTGTACTTGGATCCTCTGTATGCATGGACAAAGATGTTGCGAAGAGACTATTGAAGGAATCCGGAGTCAATGTGGCCAAGGGGCTATCCTTTACCAGAGCAAAAAAAGAAAAAATCGATTACGACGAGGCGGTAGATTATCTGGGAACCCCGATGTTCATCAAACCGGCCAATCAAGGATCTTCTGTTGGTGTCAGCAAGGTGTCAACTAAAGAAGAATTTGAAAAAGCAGTAGACGAAGCCTTCCAATACGATCGCAAGCTGATTATCGAAGAAGGCATTGATGGACGGGAAATTGAATGCTCCGTCCTGGGGAATGAAGAGCCAAAAGCATCTAAATTGGGAGAAATCCTCCCTCAATCTGATTTCTACTCCTATGAGTCCAAATATATCGATGAAAAAGGAGCAGATTTGGCCATCCCTGCAGACCTCCCACAAGATGTAACGAACAAAATGCAGCAGGTGGCTGTAGACGCATTCGAAGCATTACAGTGTGAAGGACTTGCACGAGTGGATTTCTTTTTGACTGATGATGGGGAGATTTATGTGAATGAAGTGAATACCTTGCCAGGGTTTACGAAGATCAGCATGTATCCTAAACTTTGGGAGATCAGCGGGCTGCCCTATGAAGAATTGATCAATCGTTTGATTGAATTAGGTTTGGAGCGTTATCAGCAGGAAAAGAGCCTACGGAGCAGCATGTGGGATCAATAAATGAAAACACCAAATGTCCAGGACATTTGGTGTTTTTAGCTACTGTCACGATTTATCCTTCATAGCGGGTGAATTTATCATCCACACTGATTCTGTCCTTGGCAGGTGGCTGTTCGTCAAAGTAGCCCATATGAATGAAGCCGACAATTTTTTCGTTTTGGCCCACGCCGAGAACTTCCTTCACCTTCGGGTCAGAGATATGTGGATTTGTTTTCCAACATATGCCCAGCTGTTTTTCCCAAGCAAGCAGCCAGAAATTCTGAATCATGGCGGCTGTTGCTGCAAAATTTTCTTCCCATTGCTTGGAGGCTTCTGGTTCCTCCATCACTACTACGAGGATGGCATTCGGTTCGTTCAGATAATCTTCCCTGTTCTGTTGCCTTTCTTCCGGATAGGTAGATGCAACTTTCTTGGAAAAATCAGGTAGCTTATCCTCTCCGACAAAAATAAACCTCCAAGGCTCCCGCATTCCATGATTAGGTGCCCAGATAGCATCGTCCAACAAGTTGCGGACGTCTTCCTCTTTGACCTCTTTATCTGTATATCCTTTTTTCACCGCACGGCGATCACGGATCAATTTGGCTAATTCTGTACTATTTGCTGCTTCCATCACGTTTTCCTCCGCCCCTTTAATAGGATTGAATATCCTTAAGAAATTTCAGTTAAGATTTTAGCTGAAATACTCTAGAAAAGCAAATGGAGGTGGCTCTGTGACAGGCAGGGTGAAGGAAGGCATGGTACCGCTCAAGCATTTCATCTTGATAAAATACAGATAAATAGTAATATGAATATATATTTGGGATACATGATGGAAGTATTGTGAACGATTTCACTAATGAGAGTGGGAGGAGAATGGATATTGAGAACTTTCTTAGCTCAAAAGGGTGTTACTTTATCGGTTAGGGAGTACACCATTACGGCCTTGAGTTACATGGCATTAGGGCTATTTTCATCCTTGATCATCGGCCTGATCATAAAGACGATTGGTGAACAGGTGGATATGCTTTCCTATATGGTTGAGATGGGCGAATTTGCCATGGATTCTAAAATTATGGGGGGAGCTATTGGCGTAGCGATCGCTTATGGATTAAAGGCTCCGCCGCTTGTGTTGTTCTCTGCATTATTTGCCGGTGCTTTCGGTGCAGAGATAGGGGGGCCAGCCGGCAGTTATGTATCTGCGCTTTTTGCCACTGAAATCGGGAAAATGGTATACAGAACAACAAAGGTGGATATCATCGTTTCTCCATTGGTAACTATATTTGCCGGTTTTACAGCAGGCAGCATAATAGGGCCGCCCATCGACTCATTTATGGTCGGGTTCGGTGAATTGATCAATTGGGCAACCGAACAGCAGCCGGTGCTAATGGGGATGTTGGTTGCAGTTTTGATGGGACTTGCCTTAACTGCCCCTATTTCTGCTGCCGCTATTGCTATTATGCTTTCATTGGATGGGATGGCAGCTGGTGCAGCAACGATAGGATGTGCAGCACAGATGGTTGGCTTTGCGGTATCAAGTTACCGGGATAATGGCTTTGGAGGTCTCATTGCTCAAGGGGTGGGGACATCCATGCTTCAGGTAGCCAATATTATCCGCAAACCACTGATCCTGCTCCCGCCAGCCGTTGCTGGAGCTGTTCTTGCCCCGGTTGGAACTGCATGGTTGGGAATGGTCAGTAATGCCGAAGGTGCTGGTATGGGGACGAGCGGATTCGTCGGCCAGATCATGACATTCCAGTCCATGGGTTTCACGCTCGAAGTATTTTGGAGTGTGCTCTTTTTGCATATCGTCGGTCCGGCAGTCATCAGTCTTTTGTTATCGGAATGGTTCCGGAAGATGAGGTGGGTCGAGGATGGAGACATGCGGATAACCTATGAATGAAACAGGTGTGACCGAAGTCACTTTTCATTGGAAAGGGCCTATGTATAATCGGGGTAACCACTATTTCAAAATTAAACCATTAGACATATTTACTTGTCGATGAGGAGATAGTAAAATTTTGAAAAAATGAAACAATAGTGTTATGGAAAGGAGCTTGATATGAAGCGGATCTTTTTCATCAGTGACATTCATGGCAATTACTGCGTCTTTAAAAAGCTGATAGAATATGTGGAGTTCAATCCGGAAAAAGACCAGCTCATCCTTGGAGGAGATCTGATCAATATTGGGCCGAGGAGTGCCCAAGTCCTTCAATGGGCCAAAGAAAACAGCAGGAAATACCCGGAGAATGTACATGTGATCGCTGGCAATCATGAAGAGATGATGATCTGGTTCATGAAAGAACTCTCCCCCATATGGATGGAATTTGGCGGAGATCAGACCATCAAAAGCTTCAAAAAGGTATACGGTGATGAAAATGGCTGGGATGTTGCGGAAGATTATGCTTCCTGGCTGGAGACGCTTCCCCTTCTGCATGAAGATGAGCATGCTGTCTATACCCATGCAGGAATTGAGCACACAGCAGGCAAGGAGGAGCAGCCAAGAGAAATATTATGGCTGAATATGAAAGAACTCAAGGAATTGGACAGCCGGAAGATCAGGGAATGGACGAAAGGAAAACCTATTTATCGCGGTCACAATCCTCAGCCCTCTGTAAATATGGAATTCCCATTTGTCCATTGTGACCTGGGGATCGAAAACTACCCAGATAAAGAAGGGGCTTTAGCTTTGGTGGATGTGCTGGAAAATCGATATTTTTCCTGTACCACCGAAGGGGAAGTTTCTGTTCATGCCATCGAGGGTACCGAACATATATCTTCTGCTTCCAACTAGAAGGAGTTGAGCACACAACACAGGTGATTGCCTGTGTTTTTTGTTGGCAACAGAATCAGAAGGAGGATGAAAATGGACAAAAGACTGGCAGGACAGGCACTTTATCATGCTGGCGACCGATCTCCAATACATGTCATACAACCTGTACAGGGAGGTTCGATCAACAGAAGTTTTTATTTGGAGACTGATGAAGGGCGGTACTTCTTGAAGTCCCACCCGAGTTCACCGGAAGGTTTTTTCCATGCCGAGGCACAGGGTCTGCAAGTGATACGAGAAACTAATACCATACAGGTGCCAGAAGTTTTTACATACGCAGACCAACCAGGGGAAGCATTTATTCTATTGGAGTGGATAGAAGGGAATGCATCTGAGCAGACAGAAAGACTTTTGGGTAAAGGCATAGCAGAAATGCATCAGTCACATACAAGGCTTCATGGTTTCCACGATCATACCTTTATCGGACTGCTTCCCCAGCAAAATGGACTGTATGAAAATTGGGTTGATTACTATAAAAGAAGCAAGCTGTATACCCAGTATGAATTGGGTGTACAAAGCGGGAAGATATCAGGGAGAAGAAGGGAAAGGATGGAAAAATTGATGGCAGAAATGGAGCGGTGGATACCATTGGAGGTCCAGGCCTCCTGTCTGCATGGAGATTTATGGGGAGGGAACTGGATCACTGGACCAGATGGTGCCCCGTTTGTCATTGATCCCTCCGTATTATACGGAGACCGGCATTTCGATTTGGCTTTTACAGAAGTATTCGGCGGGTTTTCCAGCGATTTCTACCGCGCATATGAGGAGGTCTTCCCTATAGAAGATTATTATCACGATATTAAGCCCTTGTACCAGCTGTATTACCTGCTTGTCCATCTGAATCTTTTTGGCGATTCCTACGGCAGCAGTGTAGACACTGTACTTAAAAGATATACGGGATGATATACGGTTGTACCTGTGTGTGCGGAATATCACAATCCAATTGGGGAAATTGGTGTATGATGATGCTGGATAAATAAAGAGGGGGCCGGCATCATGGCATTTTATGAATTATTGGTTTTTGTGCATGTATTCTCAGCGATTCTCGGAATGGGCCCGGGGTTTGTAATGATCTTCATTGTAAGACATGCATCAACTATGACGGAATTGAGACACGCTTATGTGATCCGTGGCAAGCTGCATATCTTTAGCATGGTCGGAGGGACATTGCTGTTAATTTCAGGGATATGGATGGGGTTCCTGAATACCTATTTGTTCTCTGAGGGGTGGTACTTGCTCAGTTTGATTCTTTTTCTTTTCGCACTTGCATTCGGACCGCTTCTTCTCTCACCGCGGTCGAGGCCTGTAAAAGCTTTTCTGGCAAGCTATGAGGGGGAAGAAATACCAGAAGAATACTACAAGTTAACCAGGAGACTATTTACTGCTGAAAGAATGGAAAACGTCATATTCCTAGTGGTGATAGCATTGATGGTTTTGAAACCATTTTGAAAAGAGCGTACCGGCTATTCAGCTGATACGCTCTTTTCTTTATTCTGCTGTTTTCTTTTTCAACAGTCCAGCACTAAAGGCGGTGATAATCATACCTGCGATGATGGCCATAAGGTAGAGTGCAACAGACATCCATCCACCTTCTGCCAGGCCGACGACAAAAATGCCTCCGTGTGGTGCGGGAATCCCGATATTGAACATCATGGTCAAGGCTCCCGTGACTGCTGAACCCGCAACTGAGGCAGGAATTACTCTGGCTGGGTCTGCAGCAGCAAATGGGATAACCCCTTCGGTGATGAAACAGGCTCCAAGGACGTAAGCTGTTTTGCCTGCTTCCCTTTCCGTTCTATTGTACTTATTCTTGAAAAGCGTCGTGGAAAGTGCCATCCCAAGAGGAGGGACCATCCCGCCTGCCATTGCTGTTGCGATAAAGGAATAGTTACCTGCATCGAGCATGGCGATTCCAAACGTATAGGCAGCTTTGTTGACTGGTCCACCCATGTCCACTGCCATCATTCCTCCAAGGATAATTCCGAGGAGAACTTGGTTGGTTCCGCTCATTCCTTCGAGAAATGAGGTCAATCCGGAATAGATCTGTGTCAACGGTGGGTTGATCAGCAACATCAGTATACCGGTGATCGCAATGCTGAAAACCGGGTAGAACAGGACGGGTTTGAGCCCCTCCAGAGCCTGAGGCAGAACTGTGAATGCCTTTTTGACCAAAAGAGTAATGTATCCGGCAAGGAAACCTGCAATAAGTCCGCCTAGAAAACCGGATCCACCATCGATATCCGCTGCAGTCACAGCAATGAGGCCACCGACCATGCCAGGTGCAAAACCAGGACGTTCTGCTATGCTGGATGCAATAAACCCGGCGAGCACAGGGACCATCAGGAAGAAGGCATTGCCACCACCGATGATATTCAGCATTTCAGCAAATCGGTTGTATTGGTCACTGGAAGGATCACTTGAATTAATCCCCCAGAAGAAAGATAAAGCAATAAGGATACCGCCACCCACTACGAATGGAAGCATATTGGATACACCATTCATCAAATGCTTATAAAACCCACTCTTTCCTTCCTTTTCGGTGGATTCTTCCTGTCCTTTCTCATGCTGATAGGTTGTGGCTTCATTGTTCGCCGCACGGTTCAACAGTTCTTCCGTATTATGAATGGCTTTCCCCACTGGCACTTCAATGACAGGTCTTCCGTGGAATCTAGCCATCTCTACCTGTGTATCGGCAGCCACGATAATGGCATCAGCATTCTTGATGTCCTCATCGGTCAAGCGGTTCTTTACGCCACTGGATCCATTTGTCTCTACTTTGATGGATAACCCCATATCCTTCGCTTTTTCATTTAACTTTTCTGCTGCCATGTAAGTATGGGCTATACCGGTTGGACAAGCAGTGACCGCAAGGATTCTCTGGTTATTCGACTCCTCTGCGACATCTTCGGGACCTTCGACTTCTTGTTCTTTATCATTAACCGCCCGCAGCACCTCTTCTTTAGAGGTGGCTTTCATAATATCAGCCCGGAACTTTTCATCCATAAGGAAAGTGGACAGGCGCGATAAAGCTTCCAAGTGGTCATTATTGGCCCCCTCGCTAGCTGCAATCATGAAGAAGAGGTGGGCCGGCTGGCCATCAAGCGATTCATAATCAATTCCTTCCTGTGATCTTCCAAATGCGATGGCCGGTTCTTTTACTGCTGCAGATTTAGCGTGAGGAATGGCAATTCCTTCACCAATCCCTGTGGTACTTTGTTCTTCCCGATTAAGGATACCTTCTTGGAAGGCCTCTTTATCCTGAAGCCTTCCTGCCTGATCAAGCTGGTTGATCAATTCAGAAAGCACGTCTTGTTTCGTATTAGCTGCCACGTCCAGAATGATCGTTTCTTCTTTCAGTAGTTCAGTGATTTTCATTATTTTAATACATCCTATCCTATAAAATTTTCACGGACACTCGGTCCAGTAGTTCTTCCGCATCTTCTTTCCGACAGAGATCTGTTTGAAAAGCAGTAGCACTGCCACAGGCAATCGCAAATCGGAAAGCCTCTTCCGCATCCATGTTCTTCTGATAAGAAGACAGGAACCCAGCAACCATGGAGTCACCCGCTCCAACAGTGTTGACAGCGGTACCCTCGGGAGAAGCAGCTGTCCAAGTGGTTTCCCTGTCGACAAGGATGGCACCTTCTCCGCCCATGGATACCATTACATAAGTAGTTCCATCCTCCACTAGTTTCTTTGCATAATGGATGGCTTCTTCCTTATTGGAAATTTTTGTGTGAAACAACTCTCCCAATTCTTCTATATTCGGCTTGATCAGAAAGGGCTTTTTGGAGAGCAGAGACCTTAGTGTCGTACCGGAGGTGTCCAGAACGAAATGAACACCTTTTTTCCGGATGGCTTCTGTAAGTTTTTCGTAGAATTCGGCAGGAATGGATGCTGGAAGGCTTCCCGCTAAAACAAACCAGTCATTTTCCTTCATCATGTCTACCTTCTGCAATAACTCTTTCAGATGTCTCTCATCTAAATGGGGGCCCGGTCCATTCAGCTCTGATTCATTTTTCGCTTTGATTTTTACATTAATACGGGTGATTTCTCCAGTATCAATGAAATCGGTACGTATTCCCTCGCCCTGTAGAAAATGGTTTAGGTATTCACCAGTAAAACCACCGGCGAATCCTAGCGCAATACTGCCTGTTTCGAGACGAGTCAATACTCGGGAAACATTGATACCTTTGCCGCCCGGGTAATAATAGACCGTTTCTGCTCTGTTCAGCTGTCCTGCCTCGAAGTCCTTCAAATAGGTTGTATAATCAATCGATGGTGTAAAGGTACAGGTGTAAATCATCAATATGTCCTCCTGATTTCTGTTAGTTCTTGGAGTATCTTTTCTGCTTTTTCCGGCAGACCGCCGGTAACAAGTACTGCATCCGACATGGGCGATATTCTCGCAAAATTGACAGTACGGTATTTTGAATGGTCAGCCAGAACAAAGGAAGCCGTGGATAACTGCTGGGCGGTACGCTTTAATATTGCCTCTTCGGGATCAGGAGTAGTATACCCTGCTTCCGCTGAAAATCCATTCACACCAATGAAGCACTTGTCAAAACGGAAATTCTGAAGCGTTTGAACGGCCTGAGGCCCAATCAATGCAGCAGTTTTCGCTTTAATCCTGCCTCCGGTAATATAGGCAGTCATGCCATGCTCGATTAGAGCATCTACATGTGTTAGCCCATTTGTCACCACTGTAATTTCCTTTCCATGTAAGCGGGGGATCATTTTCAATGTAGTGGTGCCGGCATCAAGATATATACAATCCCCGTGTTGCACCAGGCCAGCTGCCTGTCCAGCGATCTGGATTTTCTCGTCTAGATTCCTGGAGGATCTTTCCGTAACTGAATATTCCTCTTGTTTCTGTTCAGGAAGAACAGCCCCGCCGTGAATTCGCTGCAGCTCGTTTGCTTTCTCCAGTTCTGTAAAGTCACGGCGTATGGTGGAGATGGAAGCCCCTGTAATACGCGCAGCATCTTGTATGGTGATTGTCTGATTCTCTTTCAGCAATTGAATAATAGCTTTATGGCGTTCTGTGGTAAGCATTGACGTATCTCCATTACTAGTTATTGTCATTTGAAGTATAAGGCAAACGGTTGCATATTTCAATCAAATTCAATCAAAAACATTAAAAAACGCTCATTTTTTCTCATAGGGTTTATCAGGTAGGAGAAACGGCAATTATCCATTGCAAAACCGTTGGATTCGTGGTATATTCGTAAAAATTTATGAAAGGGGAGGCGGCCATGAGAAACGTTACACTGGAGCAGATATTTGTCCATCCCATCACACAGAAATACTTGAAACGGTCGGGCATCGCCCATGCGATCGCTGTGGCTGAGTTTGCATATATATTTGCAAAAAGGTATGACGTCAACCCTGACTACGCAGCGAAAGCAGCTCTTTTGCATGACATCGGACACTATACTTGGTATCGGAACGGTGAATGGGATTACGAGCTCTATAAAGAAAATGATATTCATGCAATAAAAGGGGCAAGCCGGGCTCATAAACTGCTGATCCGGATTGGAGAAGACAGGCAAACGGCCAAGGAAATTGCCGTGGCCATTTTGCTGCACACTGATTCCTATCTTCCGGAAGGGAAGTTGAACTTGAAACCATTACAGGAAGTGGTTGCCTTAGCGGACGAAGCTGATGAGGAAGCAGGGGGGAACCATCATTATAAATCCATTGATGACCAGTCGGCGTTGGTGCGTATAAGAGCATTGGATGCTAGAATTGATCAAGAATTCCATGCTTATGAGGGGCAGTCAAGTCTATAAATCCGCCTCGGGCAAACCAGTGCGACTATGGTCATGAAACAGGTAGGGGTGGCTGTTTGCAGCTTTCACTCCTTCTCCTCTTTTTTCGTCTGGCCTTCTTTGTTTTCCTTGTCCTCATCATCCTCATCTTTTTCCTCGTCTCTGAATTCATCTGTTGATGCTGCCATTTGCGGGTCACCTCGTTCAAAATCGCTCCGTTTGCCATATCTCAGCAAGTCATAGATCACTCTGCCGTTACTGGGCTGTCCATCGGGATAATAAAGAGGGATAGCATCGAATAATACAAAATACAGTGCATAAAAAATAAACCTGCTCCAAAATGTCTCCATCTCGAGGAGTCCATTGGCTAACAAGGCATTGATGACAAAGGCTGTTATCAGATTGGCGAGCATTGGGGATGCGTAAAGTAGGATATGGGCCCACTTTGTATCTTTGCGAAGCTCATCATAAGAACACCAGCTGTATATGAAGTAATATTTACGGATTTCAAATATAGAGAACTTAAACAGGTTCGGCCCGGATCCAATGGTTATTTTCGCCTCTTTGGCACCGAGAATCTTACTTGTAAAAAGATAGCCCAACTCTCTGATGATGGAAACGATAGGAAGGATGATAAATACAGAAAATACGAGAGAAATGAAATCTACAATGCCAAACATTTGATCACCCCGCGAACTGGTTCTCCTATAGTTCTTACCCAGATTGCCCCCCTTAAAACCTACGACTAGAGAAAGCATTACAATAGAGGAAGCCTGGTAGATTCATATACTGAAAGGGGAGGGGGTGAAGGGATAGATACCGGTTTGTGAAGCGCCGTTCTACAGGTGCAGAAAGGGGAAGCCACGAAGAGGTGATGCTTCTTCGCGGATTCCCCTTACGTTTGGGACAACCCTCTTATTCCTCATTCAAGTATTCTTCCAAAGTGATCTCCTGATTCCTTATGCCTTTAGCAGTTTTTTCCCCTACATAACGCAAATGCCAAGGCTCATACTGATAGCCGGTGATCTGTTCCTTTCCCTCCGGATATCGGATGATAAAACCGTATTCGGCTGCATGTTCCTTAACCCATTTTCCCTCTTCTGTTTCTCCGAAGTCCGTTGTCAACTCAAAGTCCACCGAAGCACTGGTGATATCCATGGTCAATCCTGTTTGATGCTCGCTTTCTCCTGGCCGGGCACTGAATTTATTGGCGGCTTCTTCTCCATTCGCCTCCACGTAAGAGGCGAAAAGGGAATCTTGCCTATCATAAGATCTGTATCCTGATTGGGCAAACAGTTCCAAGCCATCTTCTTCGGCAGCCTCAAACAAATTTTTCAACGCCTCTGCAGCAGGTTCTCTCATTTTCTTCTTGGGCAAATCCTCCTCAAAAGGAAAACGTACATCCGGGACTACCATATCACCTGGCACATAATCAGAGGGCAGGGCTTGCTGTTTATTTACTAAGGCCAATTGATCATAGGGGTTGGAAAGGACTGGTGTGCCTCCGTCAGAAGCTGCTGTTTCTGTTGGCTGCGGCAGTCCTTTGCCGGCTTCTCCTGAAAAACCTTCAGAAAGAGCAACATTCAACGCCTCTTTTGTCTGTTCATTATAAACGCCAAGCGGTGTTAGCCCATCATGCTGCAGCTGAAAATCGGTTATGGCCCAAGTGGTCATTTCATCATAGACACCGCTGATTTGGACGGGGTATCCAATGGCTTCTAAAGCATGCTGTAGATCAGTAACTTCCTTTCCTTCATCTTTCTTAATGAGGGCCATTTCTGGCAGGCGTATTTCCTGTTCATTCTCTGTCGTCTCTGGTGAAGTTTCATTTGAGGCTTCGTCCTCTGGGGCTGTTTCCTGTTCTTCCCCACCGGTATTTGTACAAGCTGCGGCAAACATCAGAAGGAAGCAGGCGCCCATTATAGCTGTAATTCTCACGTTGTTCATTATTTTTTCTCTCCTTCATCCCAGGCAATTAATACTGTCTTTTATTTTCCCATACAGACAAGGAAATGGGCAACATAATTTTGAACCAGCGGCATGGTGGCAGGTGAACCATTGATCGTCTGTTGACATATCCATAAAAAGAGGATCTATGAGGGGGATATCACAGTGGAACATAGAGCAGCTGAAACAGTACATGGTTTGGGTGCGTTGACAGCCCTTCTTTTCTGGTGTGCCATGGTGGTGGTTTCCAGTGTCTATATTACCCTTCCGCTTGTTTCATCACTAGCGGAAGAATATGAAGTCACCATGAGCGTCGCTTCCGCTGCAGGCAGTGTTTTCTCATTATTTTATGCCTTCGGTTTCTTGCTGTTTGGGCCGCTTTCTGACAGGTATGGCCGTAAATCTGTTATTCTGTTCGGCATGGGTATGCTTGCTTTGACTACTGGTGGGGTCGGGGTGGCGGATAGTTTTTCTACGGTACTTATACTGAGAGGGTTGCAAGGATTTTTTGCCGCCTCTTTTGCCCCCACGGCGTTGGCTTTTGTTTTTGATGTATATCCACCTGAAAAAAGAACAACGACTGTCGGTTGGATCAGTTTTGGCTTTGTTACTGCAGGAATCTTTGGTCAGGTTCTAAGTGATATTATTGATCAAACGTTTGATTGGAAAATTGTCTTTTTTTTCATGGCAATCCTATACGCAATTAGTATGGCAGCTATACTGGCCAGGTTTCCAAGTGCAAACAATACTTATATAGGCCGCCCGCAAAGAAAAAACGGATATTTCAGACAGGTGTATGGAGTCTTCCATAACAGAGGACTGCTCTTCTGCTATGTCATTACATTTACCCTTCTTCTCACTTTTATTGGTATGTATACGATATTAGGGGAATATCTGCAGTCTGTTCACCTAGTTGAGGAGGAAAGAATGGTTCTCATTCGTGCCGCTGGATTAGTTGGAATGGTACTTTCACCATTCACAGGACTGTTCGTGAAGCGGTTTGGGTTACTGGCGGTGTTGAGAACTGGACTGGGAATGGCAGTAGTGAGCCTCGTTTGTCTTGGGCTCACAGGGGGACACATCAATTTATTGGTCATTTGGAGTATTCTATATGTGGCAGGAATTTCTTTGACTTTTCCCTCCATCATGATGCTTGTCGGAGAAATGGGAGGAGAGAGCAGGGCAGTAGCAGCTGCCTATTATGCGTTCATCTTGTTTCTTGGTGCCACAGCCGGCCCTCCAATAGCTGTAACTTTGATCAAAATGTGGGGGTACTCAGGAGGATTCTTGGCATTGTCTGGGTTCAGTACGATCAGTTTTATAGCTTCCTACTTTATATATCAAGGCAGGGCGGAAGGATGACTCCGCCCTTTAAAAGGTCATTTCTGTTTGCCGAATAAACGGCAGATTTCTACAATAACATGGACAGCTTTAATCATATTATCTATGGAGATGTACTCATATTTGCCATGGAAGTTCTCTCCGCCAGTGAAAATATTGGGGGTTGGAACTCCCATATAGGAAATCTGCGATCCGTCTGTTCCTCCTCTTACGGGTTTGATCATAGCCTCAATTTCAAGGTTCTTCATCGCCTGTTCGGCAATGTCCACGATTTCCATGACAGGTTCAATTTTATCGCGCATATTGTAGTACTGATCGTTCATGTCCAACTCGGCCCTTGCTTCTCCATATTTTTGATTGATTTCGTGAACAAATCGCTGAACTGTGTCTTTTCTCATCTGGAAGTTATCCCACTCAAAGTCCCGAATGATGTAAGAAACCTGGGTTTGCTCTACATCCCCCACCACGGAGATAAGATGATAAAAACCATCGTACCCCTCGGTGTGTTCAGGAGTTTCTTTCTCGGGAAATTTTTGAATGAATTCGGCAGCCATTTTACCTGCATTCACCATTTTGTCCTTCGCTGTACCGGGATGGACACTGTTTCCTTTGAATGAAATGGTGGCAGCGGCAGCATGGAAGCTTTCATACTGAAGTTCCCCGAGCGGCCCGCCATCCACGGTATAAGCAAAATCCACGTTGAATTGATCGACATCGAATTTATGCGGTCCACGGCCAATTTCTTCATCTGGAGTGAAGGCGACTCGTATCTTGCCGTGTTCAATATCCGGATGTTGAACCAAGTAATCCATAGCAGTTATGATCTCGGCGATTCCAGCCTTATTGTCAGCTCCCAGGAGAGTGGTTCCATCTGTTGTAATCAAGGTGTGGCCTTGGTAATCCGATAGTTCGGGGAACTCCTCAACGGAAAGGACAATCTCTTTCTCGCTATTCAAGATGATGTCATTCCCGTCATAATTTTCGTTGATTCTCGGTTTTACACTTTTCCCTGTAAAGTCGGTAGCTGTATCGAGATGGGCAAGAAAACCGATGGTGGGCATCTCTTGATCGGTATTTGCCGGAAGGGTTGCCATCACATAGCCATACTCGTCGACTGACACATCAGACATACCGATATCTTTCAGTTCTTCAACCAGAAGGTGGGCAAGTTCCAATTGACCTGGGGTCGAAGGGATGGACGTATGATCCGCATTCGACTGGGTATCTATTTTTACATATGCAGTAAAGCGTTTGATGATTTCATCTTTCATTCTCATCCACTCCCTCATTTATTTAGTTGATTTTAGCATAAAGTGGGACATACATCAGCTTCCGCTGATACGGTTGTGCTAGAGGCTTTGACTTGGGAAGGGGGGAAGAAGAAACGATGAGATGAGATGGAATCTTTGGAAAATTTTAAATATAACTATGCATGTTCAGAGGCATACGGTAAAATAAAGGTATGGAAATGGAGAGGTGCCACAGGCGTATTAATCAATAGGAGGAATTACATGCCTTATATAATAAATGTTAATAGATTGAAGAACAGGCTGCAGAATAGGCAGGGCAATACGGTCATCATCGACGTACGATTTGACCTCAGCGATCCGGATGCCGGAAGGAAAATGTATCTGCAGAATCACCTTCCAGGAGCTGTCTACTTGGATTTGGAGAAGGACCTTTCTAGTAGACCGGAAAAACATGGGGGAAAGCATCCTCTGCCGGATCTAGAGTTGTTTGCGGCGAAAATTGGGAATATAGGGATTGGCCATGAAACCACAGTAATCATCTATGACCAGGAAAATGATATGTTTGCTGCTAGGCTGTGGTGGCTGCTTCATATCCTGGGGCATGAAAGGACATATGTCCTGGAGGGAGGCTATAATAAGTGGGTGGAAGAAGGAAATGCGGTTACCAAGTCCTTGCCGGTATTGGCAGCAAAAGAATTCCGCCCTCATCTCAAAGAGAACCAGACAGTTGATATAGAAGAAGTGAAGGAAAAGCTGGAGAACGAAGCTGCCGTTTTGATTGATTCCCGTTCCAAGGAACGTTACTTAGGGAAGGAGGAACCATTGTACAAGAAGGCAGGTCATATTCCGGGTGCGAAGAATTACTTTTGGAAGGATATATATAAGAAGGATGGCACCTGGAAAAGCAAAGGAGACTTGCAACAACACTTTTCTTCCCTGCCGAAAGATAAAGATATTATCGTTTCGTGTGGTTCCGGAATTTCAGCATGTCCCAATATCCTTGCCTTGAAAATGGCGGGTTTTAGTAAAGTGAAACTTTACCCTGGCAGTTTCAGTGATTGGATTTCCTATGAAGACAATAAAATAGAAACAAAGGAAGAGTGAGGAAATGAATCGGTGTGAATGGGTGACAAATGACCCGGATTATATACAATACCATGGCGAGGAGTGGGGAAGAGCCGTTCATGAGGATCGTAAGCTGTTCGAGATGCTTACATTGGAAGGTGCGCAGGCGGGATTAAGCTGGTTGACCATCCTTAAACGCAGGGAGGCATATCGCGAAGCATTTGATCACTTCCGACCCGAAATGATTTGTAATTATGGAGATGAAAAAGTGGCCGAGCTCCAGCGGAATGAGGGAATTATCAGAAACCGGCTGAAGATTCGTTCCGTCATAACAAATGCAGGCAACTTTTTGAAGGTTCAACAGGAATTCGGAAGCTTTGACCGGTATATTTGGCAATTCACCGGTGGAGAAACCATCCGGAATCACTGGAAGCATTCTTCAGAGATACCTGTTGCTACGAAAGAGTCCGATGAAATGAGCAAAGATTTAAAGCGAAGAGGCTTTAAGTTTGTCGGCCCGACCATTTGTTATGCTTTCATGCAGGCAGTCGGAATGGTGGATGATCATACAGAAAACTGTTTCTTGTATCATAATAGTTCATCCACGAGGGGTGGTTGAACGTGTCGTTCATATTTGATAGAATTGCTGACTGTGTGTTAGTACACCAACAATAAATTCTATCAGGTGATTGATATGGTATATACAGCTTTTCTTGAGGAAGAGAAGAGCAAAGACGAATTGCAGGAGAAACTGGATACACTGGAAATTCAATTGTTCCGTATGCAGAATAATATTAAAGAGATAGCCAAACGATCGGAAATCATCAGCATTGACCAGACAAATGATGAACATTGGATGGTCATCTTTGCCGATAAAGACAGCACCACCTTCCAATTAATGCTCCATGACTGCAGAAAACCTTTCCGGGGTAACTGGGATTCCGCCATCCAGGCGGAATATAGGGACGAGAGAACTCTCCATATCGCCGACATAAAAGGAGAAGAAAATAAAGGATATGGGTCCGTATTGATGAAGCATTTGAAAGAGATGGCACGTGAGGAAAATTACCAGTACATTACCGGAGATATTGTGAAGCGTGATTTTGACCATGTGGAGCGATTGAAGCATTTCTACAGCAAACATTACTTCGATGTTAAAATTGACCACCAGACCCAACAGGGGGAGATTATCTGGAATGACAGCTGAACCGGGTTGGTCATTTGTTATTTCTAATGGAGACGCAGATGATTCTGCGTCTCTTTTTCATCTGAACACCCGCTTGACCGTCTCTTCAAATTCATAGAAATAATGAGGAACATCTTCATCTATCAATCCCTCATACATATGTTCAGCGATCGATTCGTTGTACCATTTCTGCTCCTCATAACCTGCATTGAAATTATCCCAGATCCTCTCTCCTTGTTCCGCAAGGTCTTGTTCGAGTCCAAGGAGATTATCTAGCTTATCGGCAACAATCAGGTATTTTATCTCTTTATCGGAAAATTTGAGGGTATGGATGGTATGCTGTTTTCTTTCTTTCCAGGACTTTGATTTGTCTTCCGTATGCGCTTCTACCAATGAAGCGACCCTATCACCAAACTCCACTCTAATATCCTCCACCGTATAGGCGGTGTCTTCAGCTACATCATGCAAGTAGGCTGCGCATACGAGTTCTTCCGGGAATCCGTTCCTCTCCAGCTGTTCAGCTACACGGATAGGATGGGTGACATAGGGTATATCTCTGTTTTTCCTTTTTTGACCCCGATGGGCCTTTTCGGCAAATCTCCTTGCACGTCGTTTCACCTTGGTTCCTCCCGATTCTTCATTGATATGTTTAGCTATACCATGTTTTCCGTATGGAGACAAGCATTTTTTGGTGGGAACACTTCCTTTTTACTGTGAAGATGGATAATGGTAAGATATGATTAAACAAAGAAGGGAGCCTCATCAACCATGGAGAAGGGTATCAACCAGCGTAAAACTGAACACATTCGCCTTTGTTTGACGGACAATGTAGAAGGGGTAGGTAAGTCGACCGGTCTGGAAGGAATATCCTTTCTGCACAATGCTTTGCCTGAAATCAATTTTGATGATATAGATCTAACTGCCCGTTTTTTGGATAAACCACTGAACGCACCTTTCCTGGTCAGTTCTATGACAGGCGGTTCGGAAATGGCTGCAGAGATTAATCAGAATTTGGGGGCTGCCGCTGAGGAAAAAGGATGGGCAGTCGCTCTCGGATCTACTAGGGCCCTGCTGGAAAGTGACGCTCATAAGAAATCATTTCTTATACGGCGGCAGGCTCCACATGTCCCGATTATAGCCAATCTGGGAGCGGTACAGCTTAATTACGGATATGGAGCGGAGGAAGCGCAACAGATCGTAGATAAGACAGAGGCTGATTCATTGGTGTTGCATCTTAACAGCCTGCAAGAGGCTGTCCAGGACGGTGGAGATCTCAACTTTGAAAACCTGCTCCCAAAAATAGAGAAGATTGCTGAATCACTCGATGTTCCTGTAGGGGTTAAAGAGGTAGGGTTTGGTATTGACGGAAAGGTTGCACAACAGTTGTACAATGCAGGCATTTCCTATATAGATGTAGCCGGTGCTGGAGGCACTTCCTGGAGCCAGGTGGAGAAACTTCGCTCGCGGGACCCGTTGAAAAAAGCTGCAGCAGAAGCTTTCAATAATTGGGGGTTGCCAACGAAGGACTGCCTCGTATCTGTTCGCAGCAGGCTGCCGAATGTGCCTCTAGTTGCCAGTGGCGGTATGAAATCAGGTGTGGATGCCGCCAAAGCGGTAACGATAGGGGCGGATATTATCGGTTTTGCCCGACAGCTGCTCCAGGCGGCGACGGAATCAGATGAAGCGGTGGCCCAGGTGATGGAGCAGATCGAGCTTGAGATGAAGATGGCGATGTTCGGAATCGGAGTAAAGAATCTTCAGGAGTTAAAGAATACTGACCGGGTAAATGTTATGGGCAGGTCGTTAATGGAAGAAATGTCTGATGACTGATGTGGACGGCAAATGATACCATTATCTATCCGTACGTCATAGCCTGGGTGAGTAATCACTACGCGTCCTACTTTTTCAGCACGATCGGTGACAAATGAATGAGATCTGTTAGTAAAGGCTTAGAGGGATCTCTAGGCCTTTTCCTATAAGGTATAGGCGGCGTTATAAACTTCATGAAGTTATTTGCGCCCAACTCTGCTGGTTTAGAGGCGGGATAGCGACTGGCAAGGGTGGAAGGAGTTTTATTTTACAGCAAGCGGGGAATACATAAACAAAAGGATGTTCCAAAGGAGAGGTGCTAATGCCTTGGACGATGAATGATTATCCGTCATCTATGAAAAACTTGAATACTATCATAAAGAAGAAAGCGATTGATATTGCTAATTCTATGGTAGATGAAGGATATGAGGAAAATCGTGCAATCCCCATTGCAATCGAGCAGGCAAAGGAGTGGCATGAAAATGCCAGCCAGGAAGAGCTGGATGAATATAAAAGCCACGGAAAGCCGACGAAAAGATCCTCCACAAAGAAGCGTGAAAACAGTCCGGAACGCATGGAGGAAGAGGAACAGGTAATTTCCCATGAAGACGGCTGGGCAGTTCAGTCAGCGCATGCTAAAAAGCCGGATAAGGTATACCGTAATAAGAAAGAAGCAGTTAAAAGAGCAAAGGAAATAGCCCGTAATAAAGGAACCTCATTGAAAGTATTTAAACATGATGGTTCGGTACAGGAGACAAAATCCTATAAATAGAAGTAAATTCTACGACTGTTTTCTACACCAATACCCAATAATTACCGCAGTATACAATGTTTCAGGGACATCATAAGCTATGCTACAATATTCCAGAAATGAGGTGCATGAGAAATGAAAATAGAAGTATGGTCAGACTTTGTTTGCCCATTCTGTTATATGGGGAAGCAAAGATTGGAAAACGCTCTAGAAAAATTCACACATAATAATGATGTTATCTTGCAATATAAAAGCTATGAACTGAACCCTGCAGAAGATACAGTGCCCGGGCGGAACATACATGACTACCTAGCTGAATCTAAAGGTATCCCGAGGGACCAGGCAAAATCCATGAATGAAAATGTTGGCAGGCAGGCTGCGGAATTGGGTCTTATCTTTAACTTTGAAAGTATGCAGCCTACAAATACATTCGATGCCCATCGTGTTGCCCAATACGCCGGGGAACAAGGAAAAGGCAGAGAGATGACTGAAAGACTGCTCAAGGCATATTTCACAGAAGGCAGGCTGATCAGTGACCATGCAACCTTGATTGAGTTGGCAGAGGAAACAGGCCTTGACCCGGATGCTGTTACAACCTTGCTTAAGGTAGACGATTATGCGATCCATGTACGGGGAGATGAAGAACAAGCTCGCCAGATTGGAGTGCAAGGTGTGCCGTTTTTTGTTTTTAATGAGAAGTATGCCGTATCAGGTGCACAACCAGAGGAAGTATTCGTGGAAGTGTTGGAGCAGGTATGGGAAGAGGAGAATTCCCAGCCGGATCTCGAGGTGTTCAAACCGAAGAAGAAGGCAAAAACAACCTACTGTACAGATGAAGGTTGTGAAACCATATAAGAATGTAAAGCCGGAAGAGAAGAGTGCTTCTCTTCCGGCTTTTTTGTGTGCCCGGCATGTGCGCACGCTTTAGGGTTCGAGTCCCGAGCGGTGAAGGTCATTGTAGCCG
>NZ_JBHRSA010000056.1:0-71218 GCF_042643145.1 Virgibacillus xinjiangensis | reverse complement strand
GGTGGAAGCGTGGTGACACGTGGAGCTGACGAATACTAATCGATCGAGGACTTAACTACATTCTTTTCAATGTCACGGTATTGCCTCTTATTTAGTCTTGAAGGTATGAACAAAGCGAAAGCTTTTGTCCAACCTTATATCAAATTGTCTGGCGGCGATGGCGGAGAGGTCACACCTGTTCCCATGCCGAACACAGAAGTTAAGCTCTCCAGCGCCGATGGTAGTTGGGACTTTGTCCCTGCGAGAGTAGGACGCTGCCAGGCAGTAAGATTTTTATTCATATCGCGGGATGGAGCAGTCTGGTAGCTCGTTGGGCTCATAACCCAGAGGTCGCAGGTTCAAATCCTGCTCCCGCAACCAATATCTTTAATAGTGGTACTGCAAGTGCAACCAATATCTTTAATAGTAGTACTGCAAGTGCAACCAATATCTTTAATAGTGGTACTGAAATGCAAGAAAGTTTTATACGGTCCGGTAGTTCAGTTGGTTAGAATGCCTGCCTGTCACGCAGGAGGTCGCGGGTTCGAGTCCCGTCCGGACCGCCACTTTTATATACATACATCATCACACATGATTTGAAGTCAATCGTGTGTTTTTTTAATTTATACGGATTTTGATATTTAACAATGTTGTCCGCTATCATCTCTTCTTTTTTCTTCCGCTTACTACCTCCGACTTTTATTTTCCTTTTTACGTGTCTTTTTGCTATCATGAATAGAGACTAAAGAAGTGGTGAGGCCCATATGGATGAATTTTCATTTATTGATTCAATCAAGCAAAAATATTATAGGCAGCCAACACTGCTAAGAGGAGTTGGGGATGATGCTGCTGTTTTTCGACAGCAGAATAGGGACATAGTTACCTCGGTAGATACAATGGTGGAAAATGTCCATTTTTCCAAGCATACGATGTCTCTGTTCCATGCAGGTTACCGGGCACTTGCAGCGAATATTAGTGATTTGGCTGCAATGGGTGCTACACCTGCTTTTTATTTGACTTCCATCGTGATCCCAAGTGATTTGAAGGCTGAAAGTGTGACAAGAATATTTTCCGGGATGGATTACTTGGCATCCATGTATCAGATGGATTTAATCGGTGGGGATACGGTGTCAGGCTCGGAGCTCTCTATCTCTATTACCGTCATCGGATATACCGATTCGGGAAAGGCCAGATATCGTAGTTCCGCCCGTGAAGGCGATGTTATATTTGTCACAGGATCACTTGGCGATTCGCAGGCCGGCTTTCATATCCTAACCAATAAAGGGGAATATGTGGAGGAAGACTATTTTATACGGCGGCACCGCATGCCATCTCCCAGAGCAGAATTCGCTGCGGAGCTTCAAGGGGTACGTCGGGTATCTCTGAATGATATCAGTGATGGCCTTGCAAGTGAACTGAATGAAATTGCGGAAGCCTCCCAGCTAACAATGGTGGTGAAGGAGACTGCTCTTCCTGTCAGTACTCACTATTCCCAATTTCCGACCCAGTTGCAATATAAATGGAAGCTGTACGGTGGAGAAGACTTTGAACTTGTTGGTACTGTAGCAAAAGAAGACTGGGAAAGTGTAAGAGAAGCGGCAGAAAATACAAATACACCAATCACCCGAATAGGATATGTAGCTCGGCCGCAATCCTCCCATGTTTACTTAGAGACGGCTAATGGAAAGACTCCATTATATAAAGAAGGATACACCCATTTAAAGTAGGTGACATAATGACAGAAAAAGTACAGACTAATACAGACCTGGAAACGATACAGCTCGCAGTTAGACTTGCTTCTCTATTGAAACCCGGTGATGTCCTGACATTGGAAGGGGATTTAGGGGCAGGTAAGACGACGTTTACAAAGGGAATTGCTGAAGGGTTGGGGATTGAGCGGACTGTCAGTAGTCCTACCTTTACAATTGTAAAAGAGTACGAGGGAGAAATCCCTTTGTATCACATGGATGTTTATCGTCTGGAGGGCTCTGAAGAGGATATTGGTTTAGATGAGTACTTGCATGGAGACGGTGTGTCCATCATAGAATGGCCTCAATTTATTGATGACATATTGCCGGAAGAGAGATTGGCAATAAAAATCAACTATGTAGACGAAAATATAAGAACATTGGAATTCACCCCGCGGGGCAAACATTACAACAGGGTTGTCCGAGAGTTGCTGCGTGCTGGTGTCTAAAGTAAGGAGCATTTTATAACTATGAACACACTTGCAATTGATACATCGAATCAGATAATGGGGGTAGCCATTTTAAAGGATGGACAGTTAATAGGAGAAATAATGACAAATTTGGCGAAAAACCATTCCGTCCGGCTGATGCCTGCTATCCAACAGTTAATGGAAGAAGTAAGTATGAAGCCGGAAGACTTGGACCAAATTGTGGTGGCAAAGGGTCCCGGTTCATATACAGGCGTGCGTATCGGCCTTTCTACTGCTAAATCGATGGCATGGGCCCTAGGCATCCCAGTAACAGGGGTGTCCAGTTTGGAAGTGCTCAGTTATCAGGGACGCTTTTTCAATGGAATGGTCTGTCCCTTTTTTGATGCGCGGCGTGGACTGGTATATAGTGGTGTCTTCGAGTGGGGGAATGAGCGGATGTCACTTATAAGGGAAGAGGCCAACCTCCCTATGGAAGATTTGCTCGAAGATGTGGCGGCCAGAGAGAAAAAGGTTCTGTTTATAAGTCCGGATATTGCCAAGCACGGTGAACGGATCAGACAATATTTTGGGGATCTTGCGGTTATCCCGGATGCTCCATATCATATGCCCAAGGCTGGCCATTTGGCTCTAGCGGCTATGGGGAAAGAGAAAGATGACAAGCATACCCTTGTCCCGAACTATCTACGTTTGGCGGAAGCAGAAGCTAAGTGGCTGGAAGCCCAAAAGGAACAAGAAAAATGACGGCCGGGATCATAAGAAAAATGGGAACTGAGGATGTCGATCAAGTTCTTGATGTAGAGCGAGCTTCTTTTGCCACTCCTTGGACAACTGATATTTTTTATCAGGAACTGGTCGATAATCGGCATGCCCATTATTTTGTTATTGAAGTGGAGAAGGTAATTGCAGGCTATGCAGGCACTTGGGTGGTATTCGAGGATGCTCAGATCACCAATATAGCTATCCATCCGGAATACCGCGGAAGAAAACTGGGACAAATGCTGTTTCAGTATGTACTGCAGCAAATGACCATGATGGGGGTTAGCCGGTTGTCACTAGAAGTCCGGAAATCCAATCTAACTGCTCAAAAGTTATATCGAAAATTTGGCCTTGTACCTGGCGGAATCCGAAGAAACTATTATACGGATAACCAGGAAGACGCTATAGTAATGTGGGTGAATCTGCGATGAAAAAAGATGTGAATATATTAGGAATCGAGACAAGCTGTGATGAAACGGCGGTTGCTATTGTTAAAAATGGAAGAGAAATCATTTCCAATGTGGTTGCTTCCCAAATCGAAAGTCATAAACGGTTTGGCGGAGTCGTTCCAGAAATCGCTTCACGGCATCATGTAGAGCAAATAACGCTTGTGTTGGAAGAGGCATTCAACCAGGCAGAGATGGACTGGGAAGATATTGATGCGATTGCAGTAACAGAAGGTCCTGGACTAGTCGGTGCTCTTTTAGTCGGGGTTAATACAGCGAAAGCTTTGGCATTTGCCAAACATAAGCCGTTGATCGGTGTCCATCATATAGCTGGTCATATCTATGCTAATCGATTGGAGAGCGAATTCACCTTTCCGTTGCTCGCTTTAATCGTTTCAGGCGGCCATACAGAGCTTGTATTGATGCGTGCCCACGGAGAGTACCAAGTTATCGGGGAAACACGGGACGACGCAGCAGGTGAGGCTTATGACAAAGTTGCTCGGATGCTCGAATTGCCATATCCTGGCGGGCCGCATATCGATCGGTTGGCCTCTGAAGGAGAAGAAAGCATCGACTTTCCAAGGGCTTGGTTGGAGGCAGGCAGTTATGATTTCAGTTTCAGTGGATTGAAATCGGCTGTCATCAATAAAATTCACAATGGAAAGCAGCGGGGAGAAATAATAAAAAAAGAAGATGTTGCCGCGAGCTTCCAAGCAAGCGTTGTAGAAGTGCTGACAGAAAAGACACTTCGGGCTGCTGAAGAGTATCAGGTGGAGCAGGTGATTGTTGCAGGGGGGGTTGCTGCGAATCAAGGTTTGCGTAAATCATTGGATCAGAAATTCAGTGGTACAGGAATCCCTTTAAAGATACCGTCATTGAAGCTGTGTACGGACAATGCTGCCATGATTGCGGCTGCAGGAGCGATTTCTTATGAACGAGGGAATACGGCAAAACTCGACTTGAATGCCAATGCGTCCCTGTTATTAAAATAAACAGGTTGTCCACAATTATGTGGGTAACCTGTATGATATACTGTTCATAGAGAGTCGGCGGTGTGGACAGAAATAGTGGATAACTTGCGTTCTGGTTGTGGATAGTGTGCATAACCTTGTTGGCAACTTTATGTTAAAAGGTTCATCAGAATAATTGCTTGTGGACAAATCTGGGGAAGCGGAGAGAAATTTGGTGATACGATAATGAATAAGAAGCAATCCTATTATATGCAGAGTGATTTGATCATTCTGTTCATCATGTTTGTGTGTGTAAGTCTGTTGGCCATCTATAATGCTCAGCAGCTTGAGCAGTATGGGAACGAAAATTTTGTACTGAAACAGGTGCTTTGGTTTTTGATAGGGGCCTGTCTTGTCGCGGCCATTCAGTATTTCGATTTAGACCAGCTATATAAGGCCAGTACCTTCATCTACATCTTCGGTGTTTTTGTTCTGTTTTTACTATTGATTAGCCCGGCAAGTATTGCCTATCCTGTCAATGGAGCCAAAAGTTGGTTCCAATTTCCAGGCTTGTCCTTGCAACCGGGTGAATTTGTTAAAATGTCGACGATTCTCTTCTTGGCAGCAACCGTGAGCCGGCATAGGTCTAAACATGTTGCTCCAACTTTAAAATCAGATACTTTTTTACTGGGTAAACTTGTATTGATAGTTGCCATGCCAGTAGTATTAATCATGATGCAGCCTGATTTCGGGACGGCAATGGTCTATGTATTTGTCCTTGGCATGTTTATTATTCTTTCAGGCATCAGTTGGAAAATCATTATGACACTTGTTGCAGCAAGTACGGCGTCGATTGCTGCCCTGCTTGGATTTATCATCCGTTTTCCTCAGCTGGCACAGGATACGATCGGTATAAAAGGATACCAGATTAACAGAATTCTCACCTGGTTCGATCCGACACAGCAATCAAGTGATGCGACATTCCACTTTGATCGGGCCTATATGGCACTTGGCTCCGGGCAGCTGTTCGGTAAAGGGATGGATAATCTGGAGGTGCCATATCCTGAAGCCCATACTGATTTTATCTTTTCGGTGATAGGAGAAAGTTTCGGCTTCATCGGTAGTGCACTGGTCATCTTCCTCTATTTTATGCTCTTATACAAACTTGTAACTCTAGGGTTGAATACGTATAGTCATTCTCCATTCGGTGCTTATTTGTGTTTTGGCTACTTCAGTGTCCTGTTGATCCATGTCTTTCAGAACATCGGTATGACCCTTGGTATTATGCCGATCACAGGGATTCCGCTTCTCCTGGTCAGTTATGGTGGAAGCAGTGTGTTGTCAACGATGATCGGCTTCGGCCTTATCTATCGTGTTGCAGTAGAACATACGATACAGAATGACTACTTGTTCAAATGACAAATTACTGCATGGCTATCCACCATGTACATTATAACTGCAGAGAGGCAGTCTAGTCTCATAACACATGTTTTATATAAATGCAGAGAAAAAGGCTTAGAGATAGAGATTCTCTAAGCCTTTTATAATAAAGAAATGCTATTATTCCATTAGCTTCGCAGAGGGGTTGTCTAATCCTCCTGCAGAGCGGTCCATTCTTCCATTAACAGGTCTATATCCCGCTTAAGATCACTGGTCTGCTTTGTAAGTTCCAGCGCTTTTTCATGATCTTGATAGACTTCCGGCTCAGCCATCTGCTTCTCAAGCAGGACAAGGTCTGCTTCCAGTTTTTCCACTTCTTCCTCGACTTCCTGTATACGCCTTTGCTTCTTACGTTCTTCTCTTTGTATCTTCTTATCTTGCCGATAGTCACGTGCTTTCTGATCAGCTTTATGGACGACTTCCTCTGTCTGTTGAAGTCTGGCTATTTCCGCTTCCTCCGCCTTTTTCTCCATATAATAATCGTAATCCCCAAGGTAGACAGTCATGCCATCCTGTCTCATTTCAGCCACCTGGTCAGTTATGCGATTGATAAAATAACGGTCATGGGAAACAAATAGGATGGTCCCCGGAAAATCTTGAAGGGCTGCTTCCAGTACTTCTTTACTATTAATATCCAAATGGTTGGTGGGCTCATCCAAAATCAGCAAGTTCGCTTTCTGCATCATCAGTTTGGCAAGGGCGAGTCGGGCTTTTTCCCCACCGCTCAAGGAATCGACTGGTTTAAGCACATCATCTCCTGAAAAAAGAAAGTTGCCTAGAATGGTTCGGATATCCTTCTCATTCACGGTGCGATGCTCATCCCATAATTCATCCAGCACGGTCTTGGAGGAGAAGAGGTCTGCCTGCTCCTGATCATAATATCCTATCTGGACATTCGTACCTTCCTGTATCTTCCCCTCAATTGGCTGGTGTTTCCCCATGATGATCTTCAACAGGGTGGTTTTCCCGACTCCATTCGGGCCGACCAGGGCAATCCTTTCTCCGCGGTTCACCTCCAGGTCAACATTGGAGAAGAGAGGCTTGCTGTCCTCTTCATAGCGGAAACTGAGGTTATTTAACCTGAGTACATCGTTGCCACTTCTTCTCTTGATTTGGAAGGAGAAATTGGCAGATGCCTCATCACCTAGTGGCTTATCCACTATTTCCATTTTCTCCAGCTGTTTCCGTCTGCTTTGCGCTCGCTTGGTGGTGGAAGCACGCGCAATATTCCGCTGGATGAAGTCTTCCATCTTCTTGATCTCTGTCTGTTGTTTCTCATACTCTTTGAGCTCTTGTTCATAATCCCTGGCTTTCTGTTCCAAGAATTTACTGTAGCTGCCATGATATTTTTTCGTCCGGTGTCTGGAGACCTCATAAACTATATTTACTGTTTTATCGAGAAAATACCGGTCATGCGAGACAATGACAATGGCGCCTGGATACCCGTTCAGGTAATTTTCCAGCCAACCAAGCGTATCGATGTCCAAATGGTTGGTGGGCTCATCCAATATAAGCAAGTGAGGCTTCATTAACAGAAGCTTCCCAAGAGCCAGGCGGGTCTTCTGTCCTCCGCTCAATTCCCGGATGGCGGTGTCATAACTGTAGTCCTGGAAATTCAGTCCGCTCAGAACTGCCTTGATCTCCGCTTCATACATATAACCGCCATCGCGCTGGAAGGCCTGCTGGAGGCGGTCGTACTCTTCCAACAGCTTTTGTGATTCATCAGACGGCAGGTTGCCGCCCATTTTTTGCTCGAGCTCCCTCAATTCCTTCTCACGGTCGATCAGATGCTGGAATACCTCCAGCATCTCTTCCCAGATTGTTTTGTCCGACTCCAGGGAAGTGTGCTGTGAGAGATAACCGATGGTTGTTTCCTTCGGCTGGAAGATGTCTCCCTCATCGTATGTAAACTCACCGGCCATTATTTTAAGGAGAGTCGATTTGCCGGCACCATTCCTGCCAACAATCGCAATTCGATCACGGTCTTTTATCTCTATTTTTACGTTGCGTAAAATTTCCTCAGCCCCAAAGGATTTGGAAACTCCATTCAACTGCATTAATATCATTTTGTTCACCTCATCTATTCAAGTCTATCTTATATGGAATCAACCAGGCAATCAACTTGTGAAAACAATCACGACTTTTCTCTTTTTTTCTGGTAAAATGTAAGTGAGCCATTAATCAAGAATGGAAAAGAGGAATAGTTATGGTACAAGATAACATCCCACAGGCAACTGCCAAACGTCTGCCATTATATTACCGTTTTTTAAATAACCTTAATCAGCAGGGGAAAGCCCGTGTGTCTTCCAAGGAACTGAGTGAAGCGGTTAAAGTGGATTCTGCCACCATCCGAAGAGACTTTTCCTATTTTGGCGCACTAGGAAAAAAAGGATATGGATATAATGTGGAATACCTTCTGGGCTTTTTCCGGGAGACATTGGATCAGAATGAGATTACAGAGGTTGCACTGATTGGTGTAGGTAACCTTGGTACAGCATTCTTGAATTATAATTTTATGAAGAACAATAATATAAAGATAAAAGCGGCTTTCGATGCGGATCCGCAAAAGGTAGGAACGGATATAGGAGGAGTACCCGTCTATCATATAGATGAAATGGAACAAAGGATGGAAGGGATGAAAGTGGCAATCCTTACGATTCCAGCAGTGGAAGCTGAACGTGTAACAGAGCGCCTTGTCGAGTTCGGTGTAGAAGGAATCCTCAACTTCACCCCGGCAAGGATTACGGTGCCGTCCCATGTGCGTGTTCACCATATTGATCTCGCTGTGGAACTGCAAGCGTTGGTTTATTTCTTGAAACACTACCCGCTTGATACACCGGAATAATGGAAAAAACCTGTCGAACGTTGATTCGACAGGTTTTTCTGTAGCCGGAAATGATTAATCCTTTTTATTTTTCTTTTTGATTTGTAAATGGATGTTCACCATACGGATGGCGACTCCGAAATCCATGGTAGCAACCACCGCAAGCAGTATGGTGGTAAAATTCCAAATGGTTTCATCTGCTGTCTGAATGGCTGCGTATATAAAAACGGCACCCATGGCAAAATAGATAATTGCCGAAGTGAGCGGGGAAACTCTCATACTTAACCTCCTATCAGTATCATCTGCTGTTCCAATTGCCGTTGCATACGCTCAATCTCCTCAGGAGTAAGCCCGTACTGGGCCAGAACAACTATGGTATTCATCGCTGCATGCACAATGATCGGTACAATGATCCGTTTGGTGTGTACATAGAGAAACGCAAAGACGAATCCCATGGAAGCATAGACCAAAATATGGGTAGGATCCAAGTGGATCAAGCCGAAGACCAATGCGGACAGTAACGCAGCGAAGAAAAAATTCATCCGTTTATATAAACTTCCAAAAATGATCTTACGAAAGATAATTTCTTCCAAAATTGGAGCAATCAATGCCGGGATCACCATAAAAATTGGAGCGGCCCTCGTAATATCCATAATCTGCTGGGTATTCTCCGAACCAGATTCAATCCCGAGCAATTCCATTTCAATCAGTCCAGCAATCGTCTGGGCTGCGAAGGCCATGAACACTCCTAAAATGGACCATATGACCACTGTGCCCAAGGACGATGCATCTCTGGAATTTCCGGCCTGCATGTCTGGCTTCATCAGTAAGATGGTAACAATCAGTGCCGCAATGAAACTGAGAATGGACCAATAGATGACAGCCTCGAAATCAGTAATCGGAAAAACAGCATATAAAACTGGTGCACCAATTATTGCAGAAAACTGCATGATAATATAAGTTGCGATAACCCACCAATAGCGTTTCGGCAATGTGTAACGACTCCTTTAAAAAGTTTATCGCATGCCAGCGGGCGGCAAAAATCCCTGCCGGATAAAGCCCCCATGCAGGAGGTGATTTCATGCATAGTAATCATTTTATCATACCTGCTACATCTATTATAATAGAATGACCGCAACCCGGACTTATACCTCCTTAAATGGGTTGACCATGGTTACCAAAATTATATAAAAATTTACAGTTACAATGCTTGCATTTTTAAATCGAATTATTTATTATATAAACTGTGATTAGCACTCAGCACTTCCAAGTGCTAATAAATTTAATTCAAAGAGGATTAAGGAGGCTTTCTACATGATTAAACCACTAGGAGATCGCGTTGTAATTGAGCTTGTAGAACAAGAAGAAAAAACTGCAAGCGGTATCGTACTTCCAGATTCTGCACAAGAAAAACCGCAGGAAGGAAAAGTTGTAGCCGTCGGTTCTGGTAAAGTTGCAGACAATGGAGAAAGAGTGGCACTTGAGGTTTCTGAAGGAGACCGTATCATCTTCTCTAAGTTTGCCGGTACAGAAGTGAACCATGAAGGTACCGAATACTTAATTCTTCGTGAAAGCGACATCCTGGCAGTAGTTAGCTAAACAGAAGAATATAAATATACTTAATAAAACCAAAAATTATTTTCAAGGAGGATATATATTATGGCTAAAGACATTAAATTCAGTGAAGACGCTCGCCGCGCCATGCTTCGCGGTGTAGATACTTTGGCAGATGCAGTAAAAGTTACATTAGGGCCAAAGGGCCGCAATGTCGTGTTGGATAAGAAATTCGGTTCCCCGCTGATTACCAATGACGGTGTGACAATCGCCAAGGAAATCGAACTGGAAGATGCTTTTGAAAACATGGGTGCACAGCTGGTATCCGAAGTTGCTTCCAAAACCAATGATGTTGCCGGTGATGGTACAACTACCGCTACTGTTCTTGCACAGGCAATGATCCGTGAAGGTCTGAAGAACGTTACATCCGGTGCCAATCCTGTTGGTATCCGTCGTGGTATCGAAAAAGCAGTTGCTTCAGCCGTAGAAGAGCTGAAAACCATTTCTAACCCAATTGAAAACAAAGAATCCATTGCACAGGTCGCTGCAATCTCTTCCTCTGACGATGAAGTGGGCAGCTTGATTGCTGAGGCTATGGAACGTGTTGGCAATGATGGTGTCATCACTATTGAAGAATCCAAAGGGTTCAATACGGAACTTGAAGTAGTGGAAGGTATGCAATTCGACCGTGGATATGCTTCTCCATACATGGTGACAGACCAGGACAAAATGGTGGCTGAACTGGAAGACCCATACATCCTTGTGACTGATAAGAAAATCGGCAATATCCAAGAAGTATTGCCTGTTCTTGAGCAAGTGGTACAGCAAGGTAAACCATTGCTGATCATTGCTGAAGATGTAGAAGGGGAAGCACTGGCTACATTGGTTGTGAACAAGCTTCGTGGCACATTCAATGCAGTAGCAGTTAAAGCACCAGGATTTGGTGACCGTCGTAAAGCAATGCTTGAGGACATCGGTATCCTTACAGGCGCAGAAGTGATCACAGAAGATCTCGGCCTTGATCTGAAGAGTGCAGATATCGAGCAATTGGGCCGTGCATCCAAAGTAGTTGTAACAAAAGAAAATACAACGATCGTGGAAGGCTCCGGAAACCCTGAAGCCATTTCTTCCCGTGTATCCCAGATTCGTGCGCAAGCAGAAGAAACTACATCTGAGTTTGATAAAGAAAAACTGCAGGAGCGTCTCGCCAAACTTGCCGGCGGTGTAGCAGTAATCAAAGTCGGTGCAGCAACAGAAACTGAATTGAAAGAGCGCAAACTCCGTATCGAGGATGCTTTGAACTCCACCCGTGCAGCTGTAGAAGAAGGAATTGTTGCCGGTGGTGGTACAGCTCTTGTCAATATTTACAATAAAGTCAGAGGCTTGGACCTCCAAGGCGATGAGGTGACAGGTGCGAATATCGTCCTCCGTGCTATGGAAGAGCCTGTACGTCAAATTGCACACAATGCCGGTCTGGAAGGCTCCATTATCGTGGAACGCCTGAAAGGTGAAGAAGTTGGCATTGGTTATAACGCAGCATCCGGTGAATGGGTGAATATGGTAGATGCAGGAATTGTTGATCCTACCAAAGTAACTCGTTCTGCTCTGCAAAACGCAGCATCCGTTGCAGCCATGTTCTTGACAACTGAAGCAGTTGTTGCCGACAAGCCTGAAGAGAATGAAGGCGGCGCCGGCGGAGACATGGGCGGCATGGGTGGAATGGGCGGAATGGGCGGCATGATGTAAGCCCATCCCCATAAACCTTGATATATCAATGTTTTGTGACCACAACATCGTGTTGTGGTCACATTTTTGGTCACATAAACTTTTTTTCGGTTAAAATGGAGTGATGTTTTTCATCAAGTTGCCGAATTTCTCCGCATCCTTTCTTCGCACAGGTTCCGTGGTATGCAAATAAATCTGCCTCGTGGTTTTATCCTCGGAGTGACCCAATCTCTCCATGATTCGTTCTAAACTTACACCGGCTTCAGCCAACAAACTGGCATGCGTATGCCGAAGGGAATGTGGAGTTAAGTGGTCGTCCAAATCGGCTATCCTCAATAGTCGGGTCATGCGCTGTTGGACAATTTTTGGGTATATCGGATAACCGAGATACTTACCCCTATTCACAAATATAAATGTATCATCATAGTATTCTTCTCCAGCCTCATTTCTTATGAATTCATTTTCCTCTATAAGTTTTGTAAGTGCCTGATAGACAATATAATCGATATCAATGGTCCGTCGGGAAGATAATGTTTTGGGAGTCACCAGCTGGAATTTCTTGATATTATTATTGGGATTATAGTAGGTCTTGGAGATGGAAAGGAAAAATTCTTCTCTCTTGGTTACATCTGTACTTTTCAGGGCGCATAATTCTCCCACCCTTATCCCTGTATAGGCCAAAGTTAAAAAGATTTCAAAGTCTAGTTCCAATCCATTCTGCTTGGCGGTCTGTAGGAATCGTGCCAGGTTCTCTTTTTCCATATACTTTGGCAGCGCGACCTCCTGTTCCAATTCTTCAATGGTTTTTGCTTTCTTGGGCAAATATGCATACTCCGTCGGATCCTTCCGGATGATGTCATGCTGCATGGCCTTCTTGAAAATCATCCTGCCTGTGCGATGGATGCCATCCAAGGTTCGTCTGGAGAACCGCTCATTCAGTTTGTATAGCATGTTCTGATATATTTCCCATGTAATATCGTCCATTTTGAGACTGCCGAGGTATTGGTTCAGGTTACCGATCTCGTGTCGCCGCACTCGTGTAGTGCCCGGTTTGACTCCCCGTTCTTCTTCATAGATTTTTATCCACTGCTCACTGAATTCCACAAACGTTATTTGATTGTGAAATACCTCTTTGCCTACATCCAAATCGTTCTCTATTTGTCGTGCGAATTGCTTGGCTGAGTCGAGGGTTTGGAATCCCCGCCGTTTGATCTGCTTTCTTTTTCCCGTCTGTTTATCGATACCGCCATCAAGGGTGAACATCCAGCGGATCCCTTTTTTCGTTGTGTACTTCTGAAAGCTAGCCATGTAATTCCCTCCCTGGTGCTTGTAGAATTTTTATAAAAGCTGTAAAAACTTGTTTCTGTACATTTCAATGCGATGAAGCGCGAAATTCTTTTCTACCTTGAATAACTTCATAAGTACTGCCATATCAATAGTTGCCATTTGTTCCAGTAGAAAAGACGGGACACAAAAGTGAAGAGCAAATTGTTTTGCCTGTCCTTCCTGATAATGACGAAAAAGTGGAGGTATTCCCCATTGGCAGCCTTCATGTCCCAATATATGACCAAGCTCATGGCCAAAATCCTGCCATTGTTTCTGTGGACTTTGCTTCTCGTTTAGAAAGATATGGAAGTTGCCACCAAGATTGTTTGCTTCACTGGGTTCATCAAAATAATGGAGTCGTATATGGAAATACTCCGATACCATATCCATGAGACAGCGGGTATCCAATTCTTCCGGTTCAGTGATATCCATGGAAATATAAATGCTCTTCACAAGGTCTTCTACACATGGGGGCATCTCATAGTTGTTGTAAGACATTCCTCCTCACTCCTTTAAATCCATTACATAACAGAACTTATGTTCGGTTTCGAATTAAAATAATACCCTATCTTCTGGAAGATAGGATAGTTATAGGATATTGATTTTAAAATGCGTTTTGTTTTCTCTGATTTTTCTGTGGTCACTTTTCTTCGTTTTTAATGATTTCCCACATTTTACGAAGCTTCCGCAAATCCTCTTCATCGGACTTTGGCAATTCCTTATACCAACGCTTTAACTCTGGGTCGCTGATCGCCTCATAAAAGGCAGGCTCCTCTTTCACTGACATATCACCAGTAGAGGGGGAATATGTCGATACCCCCAATAAATAATCAGTGGATGTATCAAGGTGCTTGGCAAGTTCTTTCAAGGTTTTATTCGGCGGGTTACTATAACCACTTTCATAATTGCTTATAGTCGCCTTGGTCGTATGAAGTTTTGCAGCCAGCTCTTCCTGGGTTAACTTGAGTTCTTTTCTCCGCTGTTTCAGTCGTTCTCTTAACATATAGCCACACCTTCATTAATTTGTACAAGTACATTGTACTTGAAATAGGGATTTAATAAAAGAGAGATATATAAAAAAGTACAAAAAAATCATACTTTTCTATTGACGTACAAGTATATCATACCTATAATGCAGGTATAGTACAAGTTAATCATACCTGAGAGGAAATGGACGATGTGTAAGAAGAGGCTTCTTTTTGCAGAAGCATATGTCTTTTCTCTTTTTTAACTATTATGTACAAGAATATCATACTTTAATCAGGTGAGCATAATAAACTTGTACTTTCCTAATCTTTTAAATGAGGAAGGTGGATGGGATGCAAATCAGTATCGATGAACTGAAGGCAAAGTTGCTTGAAGAGAATTTGAAAGATTTGTTTGTTGAAGCTTATGAACAGGGGTTAAGGGACGGGCAGGAAAAGTACGGGTATCCGGACCTTTTAACCAAGAAAGATTTGGTGAAAATTTTCCAGGTCAAAGAACCGACGGTTAATAAAATTGTGGCTACACCTGGATTCCCTAAATCCAAGTTCGTAAAGGCCAGATATCCGCGAGACGAGGTATTCAAATGGATCAGAGAGAACAGCGTGTTGGCCGATGGGCTGGCACAAAACATGCCAAAGAAGGTATTTGGATAAGTTTCACGTGAAAAGGAGGTGGAAGATATGTCATTCTTTGCTGTTCAAGTGCGCACAGGATCTGAGATAGCGGTCAAGAAAATGCTGGGCGACCTGTTAAAACGGTCAGGTGATGATGCAGTCAAAGCGATTTACGCGTTGGAGACATTTACTCAGACGGGGACGGAAATGGATTTTAACGAATTAACCGATACAGATATATCCAATCATTTATTTGTACAGCGGATACAAGCAAGTCTGAGCAATTTACGTGTCGCATACGAAGAAATGAAAGTCTCTACGGGTGCTTCCGACATAATGGACGAGTACCGCAGACAGATCAAGCACTTGACGGCAAGACTGAAAAATCTGCGACCTTCCTCCAAGAAAATCGGAAGTGTTCTAAAAGGGTATATCCTTATCGAATTGGAGAACAACTTCCATTATCTGCCGAACCATTTGTGGCACTTGATCAAATCCATTCCCAAAGTATCCGGTTTTCCAAGCAAGATGAACATCCCTCAAGAGGAAGTCGATGCCTTTTTTGAAGAGGTTGAAATGTCACCGGAAGTGGAACTGCAATTCAATGAAATTCTCTCTTATGAGGAGCACCTGGAAGAACAAAACAGTTTGTTGGAACGGGTGAACCAGTCGCAGGATAGTGAAGAGAGAAAGTTATTGGATGAGTCGCTTGAGGACATGCATACGGATGTAGTGGAGGAAGTGGAAGATATGAAGCAAGCTCCTCTACCTATGATGAAGCGAGTTCGGGCTTTCATCAAAAACAAGCGGGAGATGGTTCGCCTGCCTGTTGCCTTGTTCCGCCAATTGTACAGGAAAGGAATAGGGACTGGTATGCCTTCAGCCACATGGAAAAGCCCCACTGATTTCCTCTACCGTTTAAGACGTTGGGTTGATTATGCCCAGGCGGTGTTGGAATGAAGGAAGAAACCGGTTCGATTACACGCATTCTGTACCAAAAGGATGATTTCCTGATTGCAGTCTTACGGACGGAGTCTGAAGAGATTAAAATCAAAGGCAATATCTACGGCGTGGAAAAAGGGGAAACGGTGACAGTAAGGGGCATATGGGAAAACCATCCGAAATACGGGGAGCAGCTTGCTGTGGAATCGTGGGAAAGGCCTATCCCGCAGACGGAAGAACAGATCCTGGCACTTCTCACCTCTTCACTGGTCAAGGGATGCGGAAAGAAGCAGGCAGAGGAGATTGTACAGAAATTCGGAGGAAAAGCGCTAGAGGTTATTTCCGATGAACGGGAATCTTGCCTTTTGGGGATCAGGGGAATAGGCAAGAAACGGGCGAAGAAGATTGTAGATAGTGTGATATCTACCTACGAAGTACAGAGAATCGTATCAGAACTGCTCGTGTATGGCATCACCGCGAACATGGCTTTGCGAGCCTACCGGGAGTATGGGGCGAACACTGTGGCCACCCTCAAAAGAAATCCCTACAAGCTCACAGAATTAGATCTGGTAGGGTTTCAAAAAGCAGACGAGATTGCTAGAAGGATAGGGATTATGCCGACATCAGGCTACCGTATCGAAGCATGCTTGCAATATGTTCTACAGAGAAGGTGTATGGACTCAGGGCATACGTATATCCCAAAAGAAGAATTGCTGGAAGAAACGGAAAAGGCTTTGAACCATCAGTCGGAACCGTCCCAGATGGTTTCCATGGACGAGTTGGAAGACAGCTTGATGTGCTTGGAAGAAAAACTCATCGTCAACGAAGACGAATGTATATACCCGAAATTCCTGTATCAGCAGGAAGAGAAATTGAGCCGGAAACTCTCCAAAATGAGAGGTTCACGGTATGGGCGAGGTATGCCCGAATGTGACAGGCAGATGGAAAAGTATCAAAGGAAGAATCAAATGATCCTCGCTGAAAAACAACGGGAAGCCATCAAGCAATTGTTTCGTGAGCAAATCCTCATCCTGACCGGAGGACCCGGTACGGGGAAGACAACGGTAGTAAAGGCCATGATTGATATCTATCAGAAAATGTATCCCAAAGATTCAATTAGTCTCGCGGCACCGACCGGCAGAGCGAGCAGGAAATTGTCCGAGATTACCGGACACGAAGCTTCCACCATTCATAGACTAATTGGCTACCGGCAGGGTGAACGTCCGGAGTATAACAAGGATAACAAGCTGCCATGCAAACTATTGGTGCTGGATGAAATGTCGATGGTGGACGTCAGTTTAGCCAGTTATCTTTTTCAGGCGCTTGACCCTGACACGAAAGTATTGATGGTAGGAGATATTGATCAATTGCCCTCTGTCAGCCCAGGGAACGTGCTGAGAGATATGATTCATGCAGGTATTCCAACTGTAAGACTAACAGAGGTCTTCCGTCAGGCACAGGAAAGCCAAATCATTAATAACGCTCATCGAATCAATCAGGGGAAGTCCATACTTTTCGATAAAGAAAAAGGTGACTTCTTTTTTCTTTTGCAGGAAGATCCCGGGAAGATAGCAGAATTAATGGTGAAAAGTGCCAAGCGATTCATGGAAATGGGCTATTCCCTATCAGACATTCTGTTGTTGAGCCCTATGAGGAAAGGACCTGCAGGGACGATAGCTTTGAATGAACAGCTGCGGGAAGCTCTTAATCCGCGTTCCCCCGAAAAGTTGGAGTGGAAGGTAGGGAAAAGGCTTTTTCGCAAGGGGGACAAAGTCGTCCAAATCCAAACGAATTATGACAAGCAAGTTTTCAATGGTGACATGGGAATCATTCAATCTTTTACCTTTGAGAGGGGTGATAATGGCGACCCGGTAGAACTGATGGAAGTGAACTTCGATGGGAATGTCGTCTCCTATGCCAAGAATGATGTCAAAGAACTGGAGTTGGGATACGCCATAACGATTCATAAATCACAGGGTGGAGAAGCGCCCATCGTTATCATGCCGGTGACCGCCAGCCATTACGTGATGTTGGCCCGCAATCTGATATACACAGGCATGACCAGAGCGAGGGAAAAGGTGGTGTTCATCGGCACCGACAAAGCAATGAATATAGCCATTCAAAACAACCAAATAGCTAAGAGAAATAGCAGTCTGGCCGAGCGGCTGGTTCGGTTAAAGGCAAAGCGAAAAGATAGAAAGGGAGGGGTAGCCCTTAGTCAGTGAAATTTGGACGGAAATGAGTGGAAGGATCAATGAACAGGAAGAACGATTTTCAACAAGCTGAACATCAAGCTAGACGAAGAGATGCACAAAATCATATAGATTTAACGACCATATCCCTGGAAGAGAACAAAGCGAATGAACAGGGGTATGGTCTTTTTAAGCTGAAGAAGAAAAACCATGCGCCATTTTGTCAGGCTATACAGGAAAATCTGGACACCGTGATCAAAAGCAAACTCCTGACAAACAGCGAGATCGGATTACTCCTTTCTCTCATGCCTTTGGTGCAGTTGCATTCCAACGCAATCATTGATCGGGAAAGCAATGAATTCATGAGCATCTCCAACATCGCCCGTTACTTGGATAGGGAAAGGACATCGACGAGCAAGCTGATATCCCGGCTGTTGCAGAAAGGGATGCTGTTCGAATTTGCCAATGTACAGGAGATCAAGGAATATAAGCGGAGTGTTACACAACGCCCTTTATTCATGAACCCTGAAATCATCTACTCGGGAGACCGCAACCGTATCAATGCTACGCTATCCAGACTGGTTATGGAATTTGATCGTTTGGAGAGGAAAAAGGTACACCTGCCATGGAAATTATGGCTGAAGAATGGCAGCGAGTTCGGAAGGCTGTATCGGAGAAAAACCTATCTGCAACTAAAGAAGCGATAGTGCCTGTGGTCTATAACCACACGGCAAATCGTTGATTTAGCAAGGATAAAAGAAACTCGCTGGGTAGGGTGTGCAATATAACCACACCTATTACAAAGGGAGACGTATGAGAAGGGGGTGTGGCAAAAAAACCACACCTGTGTGGCGAAAATGCCACACCCTAAAACTGCTATGAAAGTTGATGTAGCAGGATTTATCGCCATTTCAGGAATGGTGCCCTTTTCTCACTCTCTATATATACAACTGAGATTGGTGAGTGAAGCTCAAGCTTTAGGGGGGGGAGGATTGGTCGCGCAATATCATCATGTAGTCTTCTCTAAATACAGGGACAGGAGAATACGAAAGGGGATAAATGGGCTGGTTCAATAACCTCAACCCAATATTAGTCTTCTTGTGCAATAAGCAATATTTAATCATAGAGAGGATGTGAAAGCATGAGTGAAAAGAATAGGTTGATAGATATGAATGAGTTAGAAAGGTTTTTGTGGTATCTGCAGAGTAAATCCGACAGTGCCTTTGAAAGGGAGACAGAAAAGGCTGTGAAACGTTTTTTGACTGAGATAAGGAGGGATGGAGGATGAAGACTTCTTGTTCGATCTGCAAGCGTCAGAGAGAGGATGTAGAGGAGAAGAACGACCGGTTCATCTGCCCGGAGTGTATAGGATGGGTCGAAGAGATAGAGCTGAGAATCACGGAACAATTAAGAGAGAACGAGTTAGTATAAATGGAATGGAGTACCCACTGTTTATCCGGAATGGTAGCCGGACATCTAATTACAGGTGGAGACTGGCGAGGAGCAATCATTGGAGGGATAGCTGCAGTCATCCCAGACTTGGATGAGCCCAAATCAAAAGTTGGCAGGCTCTTCTGGCCCGTTGCTTATCCGATCAATAAAGTGTTTGGTCATCGGACGATTACCCATTCCTTGCTGTTTGCAGTTCTGACGGGAATGATACTATACCCTTTTACGCAGACATGGGTATGGCTGGGAACCAGTACTGGGATATTGGCTCATATTCTAGGTGATATGCTAACCGGAAGGGTGAAGTTTTTTTACCCAGCCCCAAAATTCATTGGAATAAGCACTAATCGGATGATGTTTATCATCATTGATCGGATAACAGCGATTCTAGCATTATGGTATATCGCTCACACAACAATATCGACTCTCATCTGAAAACACGGCACGGCAGCCAACATCCGACTGTTTATTTAATTTAGTTGATAATTCCAATGTATGGAGTGTCATTGGAATTGAAAGCAAAAGGAGGACATAGATATGGAACAAGTTGCAGTCGACTTGGGTTATGGATATGTAAAGGCAATATCTTCATCAGGAAGGAGAATCGTATTTCCATCTCTGGTCGGGAAAGGTTTTAACCGGAGCATTACAAGCGTGCTGGGTGAAACTCCCGATGATATCCAAAATATACACCTGGAATATCAGGAGGAGGCATACTTTGTAGGAGAACTGGCCAAAGAATCACGCTCAGCCTCCCGTATATTCGAACGGGAACGATTCAGTCACATCTACACGCAGATATTACTGAACGCGGCGATCCAAATGGTGACCGAAGACGACATGGTGCAAGTATCGACAGGATTGCCTTTGGACTTCTATCAGTCACAGGCGAAAGAATTTCGGCAGTCCATTTTGGGAATACAGCCGGTTACGAGATGGAAGTCCGGACCATTGGCTGGAAGAGAAAAGAGGATCAACATCAATCAGGCGATGATTTTCCCACAGGGAGCGTCAGCAATTTTTTCTGCACTCATGAATCATGAAGGTAAATATGTCTATCCACAACTGATGGAAGAAGGAAATATGATAGCACTGATTGATATCGGTTTCCGGACCACTGATTATGTTGTAGTGGAGATGCAGAAGAACGGTTCATTCGTTCCCAAGGCAAAGCTATCTGGAACCGTCGATGAAGGTGTGATCAACCTTCATCGGGATATCCGCCAGGTATTCAAGACCACAACGGGCGGAGCTGACTTGAGTGAATCGAACATCAGCAGAGTACTGAAGAATGAGTTTCTCCCTTATAAAGGGAAGCGCATTGAATTCTCGGAAGCCATTCAAAACAGCAAGCAGTCCATCGCAGCAAATATAGCGGATCGGTTGAAGGGTGTCTGGGCGGAAGAGAGCGACCTGTTCGATGCCGTTTTTCTTGCTGGAGGAGGAGGGGAACTGTTTGAAGCGTTCATCCAGCCCCATTTCGACCACCGCTTGGAAAAAGTGTTGGAAAATCAATTTGCGAATGCTATCGGGTACCTGCGGTTGGGAAAAGCTCTGTCCCAGCAGCAACCTGCCAAAAAGATGGGATAAGCCATGGCAACGAATTGGAAGAAACGGTATAGCTTCCGCCTGACAGATAAAGATGTAGCGATTCATGAATTTCTCGAAGGGCTGCCCGATAACAAAAGAAGCGAAGCCATACGGTTTTTGCTGCGTACAGCGGTGAAATACCTCCATGTAGAACAGAACCAACAAGGAGACTTTCAACAGGTGATGCAGGAACTGAGAAAGATACAAGAGCAAATGGATAGTGACCGAGAAATCATAAGGCAATTGACGGTGGGAAGTACCCAGATGCCAGAAGCAGCAACAGATAGGGAGGAAGAAGATATGAGCAATCGGGCTATTACTGATACAGCGAATGCTTTTCTTTCTTCTTTTGGGATGAATGGGAATGGATGAAAGGGGCGAGTGTCACTTGGGAATCCCGATAAAGGTACGGCTGAATCGTTTCTGGATCAACAGATTGATTAAGAAAGTGAATCGAATGGAAACCTTGGATATCCATCAGACCTATCGGCTTATGTTGCTAAGGACGGACCTCCTTCAAAAAGGGAACCCGTATATCGAAAACTGCCGTAAGAGCCTGAACAAATGGTGGGAAAAGAGAAGAATAGGCCAAATAAGCCCTTATCGATATGCTTGGAAGAGATCGAGCTATTGGAAGTTAGCTCCTTTTATTCTTCTAATATGCTTTCTTGTAGGGATTACTCTGTCCGTGAAGGGAATGGGGGTGCTACCCTCCTTTGGGTTGATAAATCTTATTGCAAATCTGGCGGCTGCCTTTTCTTGGACCGTCATTTTTATGATTGTGTTGGGAATCTATAATATATGGCGAATAAATTATAATAGAAAGCAGATGGAAAAAGAAAGGATAACGAAACAACAGGAATTAATCCAGCATATGAGAAAGGCAATGGAAACTATCAATAAGAAATTGAATGATTCCATCGTTCCAAGGGAATTGCTGACGCTTCCAGTATTAAAGCAAATGATGGCGATGATGGAATGGGAGGATATCAAGGGAAAGAAGACACAAATGGAAATTATAAGCTGGTATCGGCGCAAAGAAGGAAAGAAGAAGGCACGCCAAGCTAAAAAAGAAATCGGTAATTAAATAGTTTGCATGGTTAATGCTCTGTCTGATTGAGACAGGGTATTTTTATGCCCTTGAAAGGGGGGATGTGGAATACAAGACAGGTTACAGATTCAACTCAGACAAGTAGTAAAAGGAAGGGGGAGAGCAGATTGATTCGTTTTTTTCTTGCACTGATACTGGGGATTTTTCTATTTCTCATTGTCGGAAGCCTGGTATTGGAAGAATTTCCCTCATTGCAACCATTGTGGGAGGAATTCAAAGCGCATATTGTGCAGTTATATAATATGTCGCTCGTCCGCTATGGCGCAGTGACCACTTTCGTGATTATCATCGCCATTTTCATCGTCTTTGGCTCCAACAAGCGGATATAAAGGGATGAGGGCAGAAAGGAGATGAGCAATGAACCAGATTCAAAAGAAGAAAAAGAAGCTCCATAAGGAATCGGATAGCATAAGCCTATGGGAAAGGCTGAAAAAATTCCTAGCAGCAAAACCGAAGAAAGAAAAACCAATACGTCCAAAAACCTTTCGAATGAGAAAGCTTGGAGCCGTTACTTTCTGGCTCCTTTTTTCGTTCATGTTTTTGGTCGTGCTGGTCACCATCACGTCAGATACGAATTCCGCACAGTCCAATCAGGGACAAGCACAAGTTGAGCTGAACCCTGCAACAAAACCAGAAGCGATTCAGTTTGCAAAAGGCTTTGCCAGAGACTATTTCACATGGAAGTCAGATGACGAAGGCTGGGAGGATCGCCAAGAGCGACTCTCCCGGTACTTGGCAGACGGGTTGGATGGACAAGCAGGACTCGTCACCGAAGGACTTGAGTGGAACTCGAGTGTCCAAGGGGTTCATCTCCGCCAAGTGGATGAGGTCACTGACCGGAAAGCACATATTATCTTTCACGTCAGCATGCAAATGAAAAAGGAGAAAGAGACAGAGGCCATCAGTAAATATTTTGCAGTCCCGGTCGTCTACAACGGAAGTTCATACGGAGTGTACGAGCTGCCATTCATCACCCATGTCGTAGAAGAAACGGATGTAAAAATTGAAGAGAATCGATACCAAACGACACTGACTTCCGTCAAAGACAACACCGAGGTGGAAAACATCGAGAGTTTTCTGGACACCTTCTTCTCCAGTTATGTGGAGGATTCGGAGGACCAGCTGAGCTATATTCTGACGGATGAGGAATATCAGAACGGACTACACGGGGCATTGGATTTTGTGGAAGTGAACAATGCAGAAGTGTATGAGGGAAAGCGGGACAATCAGTTTATTGTCATTACGGAAGCTACCTTCAAGGAGCCGGAATTGAATACTGCATTCCGAGCGGTCTATAAACTCGTCGTGGAAAAGAAGGACGGTCATTACGTCGTCTCTAAACTGAACGCAGAGAAGCAGATAGAAGCGATCAGCAATGAGTAGATTGCTAATTAAATTAGAAAGGAGATGATGCGCAATGTCATTGGAATCATTATTCAACTGGTTCACAGGCGAATTACAATATGTATTGTTTTTCGTCATCCTGGTATTGCTGCTTGTCGCTGTCGCCAAACGGGCATGGATCTTTGCGGTAGGTGTCCTGATTGCAGGTGCTTTCATCGGCATCTTTGTATTGAATCCTTCCTCAATCTTAGCCCTGTCCGAATGGTTCAGCGATAAATTGAATATCGGGGGTGGATAAGAGATGCTGTACCAATGGAGGGGCATGACACTTGCTCCTCTTTCACTGGTACAAAGATAGGAGGAGAGAGAAGAATGAGAGAGGGAGAAGAGAAACGTATTCCACTGTACGTTATCAATAACTTTCTGAAGTTTGAGCGGAAAATCTACCAAATCTTCGGAGTGAAACTCGGAAGGCCGGTACCGTTAAAAGGGTTATTGTACTTTCTCGTATTCGCGGCAATCGAAGGAATTTGGTATGTCACGCCAGTGCTTGGCAGATTGATTCAATGGCTGCCGCCGGGAATCCTGTTTGTTCTGCCCATCACTTTTGCCTGGCTGTTAACTGATGTGGGGACGGAGAACCGTTCCCCGGTTGCTTTCTTCCGGTCGTTGATTTCCTATCATCTGCGTCAATCAAGCTCTGTCACTTACGTGCGAGGGAGGGCGATCCCAAAAGAAAGGAACCATGTGTTTCACGGTAACTACACTTATGGAGTTAGGAAGAGGTTATGGAGGAAGAAAAGATACCGATACAGTGGGTTCGTTACCTACAAGTAAATAAGGTTGGGAGGAGATAGAAATGCGAACCAGTATTCTCGAATTCCCGATGAAGCATATCGAAGACAATCTAGTATTTGCCCGGGATGAAACGGTCTGGGCGTACTATCGGATTGAAGGGTTCGGCTATGACTTTCTGGATTTCGATGATAAAATAAAACCATTCCAGAGGCAATTGGGGTTTTTAGCCAACAACGGCCATGACCTGCATTTCCTCATCGATCCGACACCCATGAATGTCAGCGGTATCATGAACCAGACCAAGCAGGAATTGGAACGGTTGGATTACCCGTTAAAAGAAAATGGAATCCATTTGATGCAGCAAGTGGAGGATGAACTCAATCAGCAACGGTCAAGAAACGAGTCGGGAGAGTATGTCCATTACTTGGGTATCCAATTGGACCCAGCCAAAAACAGCATTCAGTCCCTGAATATGGGGAACTCAGCGATCTATCAGCTGAAGAACTTTTTAGAGGGGTTGCGTTCCCCCGTATATCATGCAGTAGGATTGGATCCATACGATATCCCGAAGGAAGTCATCCGAGCCTATCAGGAACAGGCAGAGAGCTTGATTGTGAACATGGTTAACGGATTTTCTTCGCTGGTGAAACCTGCGACTACATCAGAAATCATTTATTTGGCGGAAAAGACCTATTCGGTCTCTCCGACTCATGAGGATGTCACGTACCGAAAAGGTTTTGCATCCGGTTATATGGTAGAGGGAATTGATTCCAACGAGAAGAAGCATGAAGCTGTACGGCCGAGTGAAAAAGCATTTGTCGATTTGCAAAATGCCAATATTGAAGAAGTTGGTCCCAAGACCCTATTATCCAGTAAAATCATTGATAATGAAGTGAAAGACCTATATTCCCAGTATGTGATATGCAGTAACATGGATGATATGAGCATGCATCCTGGCTTCGAGTGGTTGTACCATATCCAAGCCCGCATGCCTTTCCCGGTCAGTGTATCGATACGGGCAAACTATCAATCTAACAAGTTCATACGAAAGAAATTAAGCAATGCCAGATTGGAATTCAAGGACCAGCGGCAGGAAGCTGCCAAAGGAGAGGAAGCTGTTGATCTGAGCGTTACCGAATCGGAACAGGGCGCCATCCAGATGGAGAACTACTTCAAACAGACAGGGCAGCCGGGTTACAGTTGTTCTTTCGTGTTCAAGGTGAGTGCCCAAGATAAGCAGAACTTAAATACGCGGGTGGAGCAATTGACCAATGAACTTTCCCGGTTCGGCATTTCTGTACTTCCTCCATATGGGGAGCAATTGAATCTCATGATGGAAACAATCCCTGGCTCTAAATCCTTCAATAAAGATTACCAAATGCATGTTTCACCGAGCATTCTGGCAGGGATGATGTTCGGGGCGTCTACGAATATTGGCGACAACCGTGGTTTCTATATTGGTTATACCAAGCAGTTTCATAAGCCGGTTTTCATCAAGCCGGACCTTGCAGCAAAAGCTTACGAGAATCTGAATAACGTCTTCGATTCCATCTCCGTACTAGTTGCCGGGATGACGGGGAAAGGAAAATCCTTTTTCATGAATCTATTCGTCTATCTGGCTACACTGACGGGCTCACAAGGATTGATCATTGACCCGAAAGGTGACCGGAAGGATTGGAAGAATGGGCTGCCCTACATCCCAAAAGAATACATTTCTGTCTGGGAAATGGGCACCGATGAAAGGGATGCCGGCTCTCTGGATCCGTTCCGTACGAGTACAAACATCGAAGAGGGCAAAGACATCTGCATGGATATCCTGTCACACCTGGTCAACGTGAATATCGACGATGATGCGTATACGTTGCTCAGTGAAGCGATCGAAGCAGTGGCAAAACAAGACGACCCTTGTATCGGGGCAGTTATCACGTATCTGCAGAACATTTATGAAGAGCAGCATGAGCATATGACATCGGTGCGGCATACGTCGGTGGAGAGGCTGAAGAGCACTTTGGAAACCCTGCGTCGCAACCAGCTGGCCAAATTGCTGTTTGGAGAAGTTGGGCAGGAATACAAAGTATTGAAGACGGGGGTGCCAATCCAGGTCCTCATGGTTCAAAACTTGAATCTGCCCAGCGGTTCGGCAAAGAAGTTACGACCGCAGCACAAAATCTCTGAAGCGATTATGATATCGTTAACTGCATTCACCAAACAATATATGTTCAACCAGGACCGGATGAAGCACAAGTTCATTTTGCAGGATGAAGCAAGTGTGATTGAGCGGAGTGCAGTTGGTGCGGAATTGATGGATTTCATTATACGGATGGGCCGTTACTACAACACCACGCTGATCAAAGGGTCCCAGAATGCTTCTGACCACGGAAAAGAAGTTGCGAACATGGGGATGAAGTTCAGCTTTGGCTTGAGGAAAACAGAAGAAGCCAAAGAAATGCTGAATTACTTCAACTTACCCCAGACACAGGAAAATATCGATATTCTGAAGAATCTGGAGCGTGGAGATGCCCTGTTTCAGGATATATTCGGCCGAACGGCAGTCATCCACGTCGATGCGATATTTAGAGATTTAATAGAAGCTTTTGACTCTTCCACTGCAACGGAGGAAGAACGAAAAAGGGAGTTGATGCAGACTTCCTAAATTAACAGAGGGGTGAACACATGAACAAGAAATTGATAGGGCTGGCATTGTTGATTGTTAGCTTGTTGACGATTGTTGGATGCTCATCAAACAGTGATGCTAGTTCGGACGAATCTGCTGAAACGGAAAAGGAGAAGGTATTTGAGGAAACCGATGAAATAGCACGAGAGTTCTACCAAGCTGGGTTTGAGCTGAATATCCCTAAGGCACATTCCATGTTGTCACCAGCTGGCCAAGAAAAACTTGAAAACGAGCCATATGTCACAGGTATTGTGAAAGAAGATGGCAGTGATTTGCATGCCAGTGACTTAGTGGACCCTGAAGAGTATGGAAAATATAAGAAATCCGGAGCGGAAGGGTTTAAAGACTTTGATAAATTGAACGATGAGTATGAGATACGAAGATATGACTATGTTTATGATGAAGACTCTAAAGAGATTATATACTATGTCAAACCTTGGAGAGGCTATGAGTTTAAAGATGGAGATTCAAACTTTATTAGTATGAAACAAAACGAAGAAGGCGAGTGGAAGATTAAACAATTTATAGACAGTATACCTGAAGATGTAAATGGTAAAGATTCAGGAACAATTATTCATCCATATAAGAAAGCTGAAGACTCTGAGGAAGATGAGTATGGTTTTGAGTAGAACCTAAACATGAAAGGAGGACTCAGCTTAAGGATAATCCCTTCTATGAAGGGGTTATTTTTTATGCTCATATATGAAAAAAACAATTTTGAGTCAAAGAAATAGGGTTATTACGCTAGTAATTTTGCTAAGTATCGGTATGGGAATTATACAACCAATACATGCAGAGGATAGTGTGGGAGTCGAGGAAGAGACACATGAAGACCAGTTAGGAGATTTCAAGGAAGGCGGTAAATCATACTATTATTTAGATGCGGTTCCGGAAGATATAAATGAAGATGAAAACTTCATGGATAATATCCGGGGCAATCTTTGGTTTCTTAATACTGATGAAATAACACAGAAAATGAGTGAAATGTTTAATTATCTAGCCAATATCGCATTTGATATGAACATCCTTATGACTAACTTCATGCTCTCCTCCCTAGATTTTGCGTATGAATTTAACTTCATCAATACAATCATTGAGAAACTAGACGATATCATGGGAGGCATAACAGGGATAAGTGGGGATGGACATATCACCAGCTCCGGTATCTTCGGAAATCTAGCTATCTTTGCAGCCGTGTTTGCGGTTATTTATGCTGCGTTTCTCATGGTATGGAAAAGATCGATGGTTGCATCAATTGGAACGATTATTCAGACGACACTTGCTTTAACGGTTGCTATTCTGCTATTTACAAACTACTCCCCATTTTTAACTGGGCTGAACCAAATCACTACACAGGCAAGCTCTCTAGTCTTAGCAGGTAACTCCAAGGACGTGGATGATGGAGCCCAACCTTCTACAACCTCTCGTCTAGATGAAGAGAGCCTAAAAGATGGAATGAAGGATAACATTTGGGGATTGTTTATAGATCGCCCCTATTTATATATGATGTATGGGGAAACCGACTTGAACAGTTTAGCTGATAGCAAGAGCGAAGCTGTTAATAGAGTGAATAACATTTTGAAGGAGCAGCCAAATTCAGAAGAACGTTATGAAGCGATAATTAGTGAGCTAAATGCTTATCAAAATGAACATTTACTCTACGATAATATCCGTTCTCGGCTATCTTTTACGGTTATGTACTTGGGAATTAATGGGGTTGTGTCCATTCCGATTTATTTGCTATCCATCGCTTTGCTGGTCTTTCAGTTCTGGTTTATGCTGATTGCCATTTTCGCCCCTTTCGCTTTGCTGTTTGGGGCTATTCCAGGACAATTTAATGTGGTTAAACGGTATTTCATTGAATTGGGATTGCCATTGGTTCTTAAAGTCGTCGTATCATTTACGGCTCTCGTCGTTTTTGCCATATCCGATCTATTATACGAAGCTGATTTTATAGTTGCAGATAACAACGGCCCGGTGGAAGCATATACTGCCGCGGCTCTCATCCACTTTGTATTGTTAATCCTTATTTTCCTTCTACGGAATAGGATTAGAAACATATTCTCAGCTGGATCTCAAGGTGTTCAGGAACTTAGAGAAGGAATGGGCAGTTTGACAAACCCGTTGAAAAAGGGTGTACAGGGAACCAGCACGGCGGCAGGAGCAGCAGTTGGGGCAGTAGCAACCGGTGGAGCAGGAGCTATTGCAGGAGCGAATGTAGGTGGAGCAATAGGAAGGGCAGCAACCGGAGAGGGGAATGTCGGTGACATTGCCAAAAGCGGAATGCATGCTCACCGTTCACATCAAATGGCCTCCTTACGAAAGTTGCCGTCTGATAATGCAACGAAAAATCAGCAGGACAACAATCATATGTCAGGTAAAGGAGTTCATCATATCACTTCCTTTGGTGAACGTGGCCAGTCCCAGCTTATTAAGGACAAGCAACGTGAACAAGGTGTAAGCCTTAAGAATATAAAGGAGTCCGATTCCTCCAGTCAGCAGGCTGAACCAATGGAGAGAGAGGTAAATCAAGAAGACAGAGGATTAGAGGGACAATATCCTCGCCTCCGCCCTATGAACGGAATGGATTCGCAGAATGAAAGTGAACACCCGAGTATACGAACACAGCCTTTGCCTAAATCTAGTGACTGGGTAGAAGATTCACCGGATATGTATGCTGACAAGACGAATTATATTCCGAGCACACCGTCTGTTGATCCAGCCAAAAGTGAAGTACTCCATGATGATTCTTATAAAGTGAGTGAGTGGATGGATGAGAACCCTGATTTATATAGTGAAAATGTAACTTCACCAATCACGGGGTCAGCGGAAATGGAAGGCAGCATCCAAAAAGGGAATGTAACGGAGAGGGAGATGGAAAGTAATTCAGTTCCAGCTATGGAGGGACAAGGACATATCAAATCTACCGGTCCCGTATTAGAAAATGAGATTCCTGAAGGAACATCCATTCAGCCAAAGGAAACTGAGCCATCTATGAAAGAGCCACCAGAGGCAGATACAACAAATTTTAATAGCTACCGGGAGCAAGTAAAGGAAAGAGATACGGCTTCAGCCAATATGATATCTTTAGAAAAATCGATGCCACCACAAGAAAAGGAAGATGACTACCCGACGTTGGATTAGGAAAGAGGTGACCGAGTAATGAGTGACAGAACAAAAAACATTATCGTGTACAGCGTGATGGCGGTTGCCATTGCGCTTTTTATTTATGCTGTTTTCGTTGGTAACCAGCAGAAACAACTGGAGGAACAGACTAGTCCCTCTTCCGGCAAGGAACAGAGCGAGAAAGTTCGAAGCTATGAAGCTGTGGGAGAGCCTGCAACAGACGATCAGCCAAAGGAAAGTGATGTAATCACGGAGGAACACGATGAGGAGGTACAAATCGACATACCTGAAATGGAAAAGCTCACTCCTCCGGAAGGGCAATATGCCGATCACTTTTCTAAAGACGCAATTGAGGCATCTCGTCAAGCAGCTAGAAACTTCGCAGAAAAGTATTATCCCTTTAACGGGATGGAGCCACAGGAACATATCGAAAATGCCAGACCATATATGACCGATGAGATGTACCAGAAATTGAAAAGGGAGAATCCGAGGCCGACAGCTGCGGTGTCCTATAAAGAAATAGAGTCCATGGATGTTTATGAACCCTATGAACCAAACAAGGAGCAGTTAATCTGGAAAGTACGTATACAAGGAAGCGTTTTTGACAGTAAGGGAAATAAAACAGCAGAAGAAAGCATGGATTATACACTCCAAATGAAAGAGGAAGAAGGGACATTCAAAGTACAAAACTACATGTTGAATGTTCCTTATTAAAATGAGTGGATAGCCATGGGGAAGATAATCAAATGGATACTAGGCTCATTCATCGGTTTAGGATTCCTGGGTGGTCTCGCCATCTTGTTTGGTCTGGGGATTATCCTATTATTTGTTATTGGTTTTGAGTTTGGGGAGAAGGAAGAATATCTATATCATCATGCCCCATCACAAATAGCGGAAGAAGAGATACCCGAACAGTTCATTCCTATCTATAAAGATGCTGGAGAGGAATACGGGATACCCTGGCTTCTATTGGCAGCGGTTCATCGAGTCGAAACGGTGTTCTCTTCCATAGATATGATTTCTCCGGTAAAAGCTGAAGGACATTTACAATTCATGCCATGCAGCTGGCTGGGCTGGGAATATCCGGATTGCGAAGGTCTGGGAGGTGTCGAGATACCTGAAGAGATTAAGACAGATCCAGACAAAATTGAGGAGTACGGGGGATTCGGGGTCGATGCAAATGGTAATGGAAAGGCGAGTCCGTGGGAAGAAGAGGACGCGATATTCGCTGCCGCCAACCATTTGTCTCCCTATATCAATGGGAATGAAGGCTTGCGAGAAGCGTTATTGGCTTATAACCATGCCACTTGGTATGCAGATGATGTGTTGTATTACTACCAGTTGTATAACGATGGGTACGACCCGAAAGAGGGAGGCAACGTGGAAATCCATGGAGACATGGCATGGATGGTGCCTCACACGAAAAACCTCACTTCAGAATATGGTTACAGAACAATAAGGGGGAACCGGGACTTTCATGCTGGTATTGACGTGGCCGGAGGAAATGACCTTGGACAGCCGATTGTCGCATTCATGGATGGGAAAGTGGTAGTTTCCCAAAACGGTATCGGTGGATTCGGAAACCTGGTTGTTATTCAGCATGGAGACAAAATGCGGACATACTACGCGCACTTGATGGAACCGGGACTACCGGTCGGTACAGAGGTGAAGGCTGGGCAAGTCATAGGGAAAATGGGGACTACCGGTAATTCGACTGGAGTCCATCTGCATTTCGAAGTCCATATTAAAGAAGATGGCGATTTTCAGCAAGTTGATCCCATGCCTTATGTGCAGAAGTTCTTGGGAGGTTAATCAATATGTATGACGTTAAAAAGGGGGTGGATGTATCGCTGTAAAGGCATGCATGAATTAAACCGTCCGACGCCGGAGGGAACAGACGTCGGACATATATTTAGGGGGAGAATCCTAGTATAACAAAGATGTGCTATGTCTGTGTCGGACGTTCATTATATTGTAAACTTATTTTTCTAGTAACGTCTGACTAATGGAAAGTAGTTTTTAGGTATATCAATGTATCTTTAGCTAAAATCACGTCGGACATGGGAGAGGAAGATGAAATAATGAGAACACACTACCTGGAATTACTGAAATGTGTGGAACTGTTCAAGGAAGAGACTATGCGGCGACTATATGAACTTGAACCGGAAGAGAGGAATACCTCTGCACCGGGCAACCCCTTGGCAAAAGCTACACCTCTTATGGTGAATGGTTACCCGGTCTACCAGTTTTCCTATGATGGGATGCTCCCATTGTATAAAGAGGGTGATAGGGAGTATCTGGCCTTGATCCGTAACTATTATCACCGTATTACCTTAGAGGAATATGATTACTCCAAAGTTGAAACACCGTTGAACCGCGCAGTTTTAGTTATTCAGCATCACTTCAAGGATGGTATCATTCGGGATTTGGATAACAGGAATCGGAAGTATATTATCGATGCGATCCGGCAGACGAGGCTGGTGGAGGATGATAATTGGAAGGAGCTATCTATTGTTGAAGAAGGATTACCAGATAAGCAGAACCATATACAAGTCTACCTCCTGGAGAAGGAGAACAAGGTGGACTTCCTGAACTATCTTGAACAGCATAGCCACCATCTGAAAAAGATACCAGAGGTCGGTAGGAGGAGACTGATAGAAGGCTGGCAACAAGCGCCAGAAGAACCGGAGACGAGCCACTACCTGGAGACAAAGCATTTGCAAGAATTATGGGGGAAGTAAGCTAATGTTTTACATGGAGGATGACACATTTTCCTATGTATAATATTAGCTTTTTTTAAATGGCTCAATATTTTATATGAATTTAAATTGATATTGTACATGCAGTGTTGCTTGAACACAGTTAATTTACAGGCATATATGGAACTCGGGTACGAACTGGGAGGGTAAGGGGATTTTTGGATAGTTTTGTTGAGACAGTACGGAGGTCACGAAGAAATGGCGAAACAAAACAGCCACCGCACGAACGGAGAAAGGAGGTGAAAACATTGCCGAAAACCACTCAAAAGCCGGTAGTGAAAGAGCTCCAGCCATTGGACGTGGAGATACTCAAAAACCTATACAACTACCGCGCGTTGAGCACCGGGCAGGTGAGCGAATTCCACGGGATGAGCATGCCCTACACCTATCGCAAGCTGAACATCCTCCGCAATACGGGCTACATCCGGTCGGAGCCGATACGCGGTTATATCAGGGGACAAAGCAGACAGGGCAACTACCACCGCATCAGCGAGGCCGGTATCGCCTGCTTGCGAAAGCAGGGCTATCCGGCGGAGCGTCGAGCGGACGATCTCCGGGTCAGACGGTTCCACCTGCCTTTCGTGCTTACCACCAACAATATCCTGATCAAGCTGGAACAAGCCGGGTGGACGGTCCAGGACAGCCGGGACGTGAAGAAGCAGTACCGATTGAACCGTTCCACCAATGTGCAGGGGAGAGTGACAACCCCGGACGGCATGGCCTTTGTCATTTACACATTCCTGCACAGCACCTCGGCCAAAAATTTGCAGAAAATCATCCGGGAGATGGAACAGCACCGATTTTTCGATACCTATGCCTTCTTCACGAAGGGTCAGGAAAGCTTCAGCCAGGTGGTGGATCGCTTGATGGACAGCAGGGTCATCACGGAGTGTAAAAGCCTGAAGGTGTTCCCGCAAACATTCGGGATCAATTATCTTCTGGCATTCCGGGCAAATGAAGAACAGGTAATAAGAGAATTGGCATACCGTGGGATACTCCACGTACCAGCCAGTGAAACAGACAATACAGCAAGAGGTCATCCAGACGGGCTCAGCCAAATAGTCCGTTATCAAGGTGAGGAAATGTACTTTCTCAATCTGCTGGACACCGACCTCATCAAAATCAAACACATCCTGCAATACCGGAAAGACAGGTACGAGCGTAACGGTCGCAAGGTACTGGTGCTCACACATCCGGGACTCCGCCCGAAACACGAATCACTTCTGCAGCATGTCCATCATGTGCATTTTCTGGAAGTAGGTGGAGAGATATTGGAGCCGGTATTGAGGAACAAATAATGATAGGAGGAAAAACATGATAGCTGAAAATCAGCATGCTTATCCTACGTATGAAATATTGAGGGAGTTGAAAAGCATTACCCGGCATACCCATTCGGAACGGTCGTTGAACAAGGAACTGCAAACCTTTCAGCCGGAGATACAAAAACGGATATTGCAGGCAATGAAAGTATTGCTCGCCGATGAGCTGGCTTATGTGATTTCCATCGAGAATATGAGACGGTATAGGGAAAACTACTAGCAAATATTTGATTAATAATGCAGGAAAGAGTCCGGTATATGAAGAAACATAAGACTAAGCCGCACAGTTATTGCAATTCACTACAATATATACAGCAAGGGGGAGAAGCAAAATGATCTATCTACATGTAACCGTTGCTTTCCTGCTAACGTCTATCATGTTGAAAACCATACAAATAAGATATGAAACTAGTGCAGACATTAATCTCTGGATATTCGGCTCTATACTGACGATTGGTCTGATACTCGGCAGCGTTGGTATCGGCTTTGACTTCGGGTACAGTATATATTTCTTGGCATACGGCAATCTCTTATCTTTTGCTTCCTTATGCAGTATGATAACTTCGTATCTATTGGAAAAGGGGAGGCAGAAGGTGGATAGGATCAGGAGTTAGCGATAAGGAAATAAAATCATTCCAATGCAGTACCGTTCTTTATGACGGTGCTATTTTTATGGCTCAAACTGAAAGTAAAGGCGAATGTGATAATCATCGACACAGTGATTGTCATATCGGCTACCTAAATTCGCGGTAATATGACTTCTTTTGTCGAAACTGTTGCCCTGATGATGGAAAGTTGTCATAATCAATTTCGTTGGGTCTTCAAACGAAAGGCCTATTAAAGATGAAGAAGAGGAGAAATGAATCATGGAGCAAGTGATCGAACCCGTGGACATGGACCTATCTGCACTCATAAAGCGAAAAAAACAGGAAATGATTCAATTCGGCTTGATGTTAGGACTGACAGACCCGATGACCGTCAGATGCAGCCAACAATTGGACAACCTTTTAAATCAATTGCAACAAGGAAAACGATACTAGAAAACCATATATACAAAAAACAGAATAAGGTAAATGGCAAGGGCACCGTGTGAGCGGTGCTTATTTTTATGCTCAATTTATATAATGAGGTGATACAAATTGCTAATGACCATAACCCTGATCGGCTTCACTCTTGCGTTGACGGGATGCTTTTTCCTATTCCAGGGGGCAGTCATCCCCAGTCCGCTGTTTCCTTTGGGTGCAGCCGGAACACTTTTGGCATTCTATTTAATGCATAAATGGAGCGGGAAAATAACCATTTCGCCCGTGGTGAAACGCCTAGTCGGTCTTACCGTCACGCTGTTTATCGTCATGTTCCTCAGTGCCATGGCATATGAGGTTTGGCAATGGGAACAGATGGTGACAAGGGAATTCATGATGAAGATGACCCTCCTCCTGTTCGGGACGCTGGGAATCTACTTGAATGTTATGTTCATGCGAGCGGAGTCCGCCTATCGCAAAAAGAGGGGCAACCAGCGGATTACGGAACAGCCGCAGGAAGGATACACGGAATACAAAAAAGACCTGAAACAGTCGAAGAGTAAAAACAGCGAGGAGATCGTGACCGTGCTGGGAAACTCTCTGGAACATAGCGACACTCCGATCGTGTGGAAAGGAAAAGACATGTTCACCCATATGCTCGTGGTCGGAGCTACCCGGTCCGGGAAAACAGCATCAGTTTTGGAGCCGATGATCTATCAACTCCTCATGCAGAAGAAACAGGGGAAGAAGCTCGGTTTGTCGGTGGTGGAACCCAAAGGGGAGTTCGCCGAGAAGGTGAAGGAATTCTGTGATGAAATGGACATTCCTTATATTTACATCGACCCCACCAGCCCGGATACCCATAAGTTCAATCCGATGGAGGGCAATGTGGAAGATGTGGTGGAAGGCACCGTCATTGTCCTGCGCGGCTTGTTCGGGAAACAGGACGCCTTCTTCGCCAATGTACAGGAACTGGCAGCCCGGAATGTTACCAGGCTGTTGAAGGAACTGAAGGGCGATGAAGTGGACCTGATGGAAGTGTTGGAGACGTTGAGAGACTTGAAACTCTTGGAGCAGCGGACCAATGAGCTGCGGATGCGGGATGGGGAAACCGACCTCGTCCATTCCATTGAAAATGAATTGCTCGGAAGCATGGCGGAGAAATACAAACAGTTCGTCATCGGCCTGCGCGCCCAGCTGGAGAATATCACGAGCAATGAGCTGTTGAAGAACATCATGTGCGGAAAAAGCGACCTGGAGGTGGATGAACACTTTGCCAACGACGGGGTGCTTATCGTGAATACGGCTCTCGGAACCCTCAAGAAAGCCGGGGATGCGTTTGGACAGTTCCTTATAATGCATTTGCAGAACGGTACCTTCCGTCGTCCGGGAACCGAAGACACCAGAACGCCGCACTTCATGTTCATCGATGAGTACAAACGCTACATCAACCCGCAGGTGGAGATTTTCCTGTCGCTCGCTGCCAGTTACAAAGTGTCCGGCATTCTGGCTTCACAATCCCTCGGACAGCTGGAGGTGGAAGCGGGGGATATCAGCCCGCGTGCCATGAAGCAGGCCATCATGACCAATTGCCGGAACAAGTTATGCTTCAACGGCATCGGCTTCCGGGATGCACAGGAATTTGCCGATGAATTCGGGAAGGACAAGATCGTCATGCGGCAATCGACGTACAAACACCGGATCTTCCTGCCGAACCTTTTCCCGGATTCCTATAGGGATACAGAGTCGGAGGAGTACCGTTTCGACCCGACCGACATCATGGATAACCTGCCGAAATACAGCTTCATTCACAAAATCATGTATGAAGCGGCCATGCAAAAACCTTCCCTTGCGAGAGGGAACTTGGTGCCAGCCGATTGGAAGGAAAAGAGGGAGTGGGAAGGCAACCGCCTCAGGGTCAGGCTGCATAACGGGTTGAAAAAAGCCGGGGCTGGGACAATGGCTCGATTAAAACGGATTTCAAACGTAAGCAGGACCCTGCAACAGTCACATACGGTTCAGCCTGCAAATCACACATCAATGGAGCGAACTGTTGGACACTGGGGTGACCGGCAGGCGATGGAAGAAACAAAACACGTATCAATGCACGAAGAACCACCGTCCACACCTGTTCAGCACGAACCGCCTACGGTTGCAGATCAAGATGAAATACAGAATAAATCGGTTGATGAAAAACCTGAGCCAGAACCATCCAATCCAGTGGATGCACCTATAGATTATCTGCAGGGACAAATAGAGAATGACGAGTCAGCCACAGAAGCCTCAAAGCAAGAGGAAGAAAGCACACAAGAAATGGAACACAAGAACCAATTAGAAACGGCAAAACCCAAAGCATCCAGCGACGGCTTCTGGGATTAGAAAGTCCTTCTCTAGAGAGAGGGGCTTTTTCTATATAAAAGTATCTAAAAGGAATTCAAAATCACTTTAAAAGGAGAGATTTGTAATGGCAGAAGAATTGGATGAAAAGGTAATGATCGAGGGGTTTGACCCAGCCAAGATGGTGGACCAGGAGCAGGACCACACGATGGAGAACTGGATGAAAATCTATGGAGCCTACCAGAACAACAAAATCCTTTATGCCCCGATCTCCGGCATCGAAAAAGTAGGACCGGACGGGGAAGAGAAGACCGCCTGTGCAGTCGTCCGTGTCGGTTCGATTCGCGGATTGATTCCGCTGGAATTCACGGGGGCGCAGAACCTCCGGCAGCTGCGTTCCATGACGGGACAAGATATCGCCTTCATGGTGCTCAATTACGACCAGGAGAATGAACTGTTCACCGGGTCCCGGACCAAGGCGCTGGAAAAGATGGCTGACATCACCCTCCGGAAAATAGAGGAAGGCGATGTCATCCCGGCAGTCGTCCGCCACGTGGGCGATGACTATATGCTCGGGGATATCGGCGGCATTCAGGTGTTCCTCCCGATAGCGGAGATTCGCTACGGTTGGATTGACGATCTGCATGAGGAATTCAAGGAAGGCGATGCCTTGAAAGTGAAAGTCTTGTCCATCGACGAGGACAAGAAGGAAGTACAGGTCAGCGCGAAGGCCCTGCAACAGAATCCATGGCCAGATTGCGTGAAACGGTACCAGAAGAACGGGGAATACGTTGGAAAGGTATCAGGAGTCCGGGAATATGGCGTGTTCGTCCGGTTGGAACCGGGAGTCGATTCCCTCTCCAGTCACTTGAAATTCCAGAACGTCCAAAAAGACGACCGGGTACTGGTGCGCGTGGATAACATCAATACGGAGAAAGAACAGATCCGCACGCGCATTACCCGGGTATTATAAGGAGGCATCCCAATGACAAGCCCTTTCTCTATCGAACGGCCGTGGGAACTGCACTGGAAACGCCTGCCGTCCAACTTGAAAAAAATGAACTATGTCAATGACGAATCACCCAAGGAATGTGCCGCATTGGATGCGATAGCTAAGATAGGAATAGCCGGGGGAAGACAGCTCTCCCGGTTGTTCCGCTTACCGAAAAAGCGATTGAAACGGATGGAAAAAGAACAGAAAATCGTGCGTCATGAACTGTGTGTGAACAAGCAAATCATGCCTGTTTATACGTTGGGACAGGTGGGAGCGGTGATTGCCGGTGTCCCTTATGAACCGAACTACTGGGTGGAATACCGAATGAAAGACGTTTTGAAACGATTGATGTTCTTTGAACTGTATCCATATCTTCCCGAGTCGACAATCATCCCAGCCCCCGAACCCTTTACAGGGGCCATCGAGTTTCAAGGGAAGCTGTTCTATATCTATGTATCCCGGGGTGACATCAAGGACTTGATCATGCACCTGAAATGGAAAGGGATTGGACAGGAACGGCTTATCATTGTGGTGGAGTCCTTGAACCATCTCCAGCCCTTAGCGATGTATGCTAGAGAAATAAAGTTGCGTATCACCACGGATGAAGACCTACATGCAGGCGAGGGAAAGTTGTTTTATCTGCTGAATCAAGATGGGGAATTTGTCAAAGAAGGTTAGTTTATCTCATGTGTCTATCTGAATGAAGGAGAAAAAAGGGGGAGGACGTTGCAACATCTATCAGATGAACTGTTGATCCATGCGTATGAAAAGGCTCTGTCTATGAATTTAGATGGAGATTTCATCTCTTTGTTGGAAGAGGAGCTGGAGAGGAGACAATTGTGGCATCGTTTAAGGCAATCATCCAAAAATTAACCTTTCCATTTACGGCAGAGATGTATAATGAAGGCTCAATAATTTACGGATTTTAAAGGATAATGACGATTTTGTTAATTGCCACATATATAAGGAGGGATATGAGAAAATGATACCAGAGCGAGTCTAGCTGAATCATGAAGGGAGTTGAATGAAATGTTTATTCTTGTACGGAGAATAAAAGATTCAACTGAGATACTGACGAAATCCAACAGCCAAACACCTAAAACGTTCCCGGATCTTCAAACAGCTAAGAAATTCGCATATAAGCTAAATGATAACATGGAAACGGATAAACAATGGAAAGTGAAATCGGTGATGGGTAAGAGGAATCGTCTAAACAGGCAAGCATAAATGAACTAAGAGAAGATATGTTCTATTATTGAACGGTAATCTTTGCTATACTTATCCTGTACAGCAAGGCATTCATGGGTAGTGGCTCACTCCCTGACTTCCATATCGGAAGGCGGTGATGCCTGATGACAGTATTTGAATCGTTGGTTCTGATGATTTCCTTTGGAACACTGCTGGTTGCGATTCAGTCAAGTCATAAAAATAACCACCCATAAAAGCTGGCAAGCGTTTGGGTAGTTATTTTCCCACTCTGTGAGCCGCCCCCTTGAAGGGCTGTTGTACAAGACCGCTAGTGTGACCGCACTGGCGGTCTCTTTTTATTTTATGCGATGATTATATATTTATTATACCTGAAGTTATTCGATTTTAAAACTAAGTTAAGATACCCCTCCGAAACCCAGTTGATATTAATTAGGAGTTGAAAACCCTGATTCTTTAATTCAAAATAGTCATAAAGATGGTTGTTCGTTATAATACTAGTCTTTTCCCCATCCTAAAGTGTAATTTCAAGAGGAGGTGATAAAGTGAAAAGAATATATATATTTGCCATATTTATTATGCTTTTGGTTATTAGTGCGTGTGGTAAACCGGAGTTTTATGGAGAATATAGCACAGACGGCGAACCGCGGTACGATATTAAAATTATGGATAATAATACAGCAACAATAAATATAGAAGATATGTTTACAGTAGAATATGAGAGAGACGGAGATAGTTTAGAAGTTGTACAGGATGACGTTTATTATTATTATAAAGATTGGGTTACAGAGGTGTACTTTGAATTAACAGATGGAGATACACTTCTTTATAAAGTAAGCGATGGAGAAGTAGAACAAGAAATTGGAGAATTTACACGAATTAAAGGAAGCGATGGAGATAGTGGGGAGCCTAGTATGCTTTGGATGACGGTAAAAAATCTGTTTTTTGGGTTACTCATATTTATTGGGATATCTTTCATCGTCAGGTTGATTTTCCAATTTACAAATAGAGTGTAAATAGAATTCTAAATTGTAAAGGAGAACAAAAGCTTAATAAATATAGATAAGGAAAGCCAGTTAAACCCATGTAGATGGGGTTAACTGGCTTTTTTTCACGATTTTATTTCATTATTTAAATCTTCCTATACCACGATCGAAATGTTATTAATAAGAAAAATTTTGAGAAAATTTGGATTTACGGCTTGACCCTTAAATACATCTGATGTATATTAATTTTTAAAGATATATCAGATGTATTTAGAAGGGAGGGAAAAATAGTGTCAATTCGTGATAATCATCGTTTTAATAATACTATGACTAAAGTTGAAGACATCTTGCAATCAGGTGAATGGCAACAAGGGGATAGATTGCCGAACCTAACAGATTTTGCTAATAAATTAAATGTAAGCGTTTCACTAATTAGGGAAGTTTTTAGGGTGTTGGAAAGCAGAAATATCCTCCGAATTGAACAAGGACGAGGGACTTTCTTAAATGAGCTCGGCAAGGATAAAGTTTTAGAAGAAAATGCTAAGTTGAAGCCTTCAGCCTCAATCATTGAACTTATGAACTTAATACAGGTTCGAAGTATTATAGAACCGGCTTTTGCAGAAATTGCTGCTCAACAGGCTTACCAGACTGAGATTCAAGGGATTATGGATTCTGCAAAACGTATGGAAAAGTTAGTCCAACTAAACAAATCAACTAAAAAAGAGGATATGTATTTCCATTTACTTATTGTTAAAGCCACTCATAATGATGTGTCAATTGAAATGTACGAGCAATTACAGGATAAATTAAGGAAAGCTAGATCTTACACAAATATTCAACCAATGAAAGAAAAGGCGGTTAATTATCATCTTATGATTGCTGAGGCAATAGAGAAAAGGGAATCAAAGAAAGCTCGTGAGTATATGGCTTCCCACATGGAGAGTAATAAAGAGGTGGTGATTTATGGCTATACCAATCTCAATGAGAGTATAAGTCAAAGAGGGTCATCATTGTAATCAAATATTATAGAGGAGGATTCATTATGAAAAGAGAAAGCACTTCTTATGGAGATGCGGGGTTTAGTGAATTTATAAAGATGGCTTTCAGAAGAAACCTTGGTTATGACGAAGAAGATTTTAAAAAACCAGTAATTGGTATATGTAATACATATAGTGAGGTTAACCGTTGTCATTCTCATGTACAGCCAATGGTAGCCGCTATCAAACAGGGTGTTTTGATGGCTGGAGGAATTCCTCTTGAATTTCCAACCATCTCAATAGGTGAGATGTTTACTAGTCCTACTACAATGCTGTATAGAAACCTGGTTGCAATGGATACTGAAGAGATGATTTCTGCCCAACCTATAGATGGTGTAGTGCTAATTGGTGGCTGTGATAAGATGGCCCCTGCGCAGCTAATGGCAGCTGCTAGTGCTGATAAACCAGCAATTCTATTCACTGGTGGCCCTATGGAAAATGGAGAATACAATGGACAAACTTTGGGTGCCTGCTCTGATTGCCGTTTCTATTGGCAGGAATATAAAGCTGGAGAAGTTAGTGAGGAAGAAATAAATAATATAAATGCCCAACTTGCTCCTACTGCTGGCCATTGTATGGTTATGGGGTCTGCCAGTACAATTGCATCTTGTGCTGAAGCAATGGGAATGATGTTGCCTGGGGGAGCTGCTACGCCCGCCACAGTGAATGAACGACTTCGTCTCGCAAAGGAAACAGGGAAAAGTATCGTTGAGTTAGTAGAAAAAAATATAAAACCTTCTGACATAATGACAGAGAAGGCTATTGAAAACGCAATTAGGCTTCTTATGGCTGTTGGAGGATCCTCTAATGCGGTAATTCATTTAACTGCTATCTCAAAAAGGCTGGGGATTAACTTGGAATTAGACCGCTTTAATGAGCTTAGCGATTCCACTCCATTCTTGGCAAATCTCAGACCAGCAGGAGAATATCAAATGCAAGATTTTTATAATGCTGGTGGAGTTCCGGCTTTACTAAAGGAAATGGAGCCATTACTGAACTTAGAAGAAGTAACTGTTACAGGTAATACTTTGAGAGAGAATATAGAAGATATCGTGGTAAACCCTGTCTATCGAAATATTATTAAGCCATTAGATAATCCATTATACCCTGAAGGAGGTATTAGGGTTTTGTTCGGTAATCTTGCACCCAATGGAGCTATAATGAAGCCGAAAGCTGTTATAGAAAAAAGACTTCTCCAGCATAAAGGCAGAGCAGTTGTTTTCAATTCATTGGAGGATATGGAGAATAGAATCAACGATCCTGAACTAGAAGTTGATAAAGATAGTGTAATGATTCTTCAGAATGCTGGTCCTGTTGGTGCACCAGGGATGCCCGAGGCAGGAATGATTCCAATACCGGATAAATTACTTAAACAAGGTGTGAGGGATATGTTAAGAATCTCTGATTGTCGTATGAGTGGAACAGCCTTCGGCTCAGTAGTTTTACATGTGGCTCCTGAGGCAGCAATTGGTGGTCCAATTGGATTGATTAAAGAGGGGGATATTATTGAATTGAATATGGAGAAAGGTGTGTTAGACGTCTTAATCTCTGAAGAAGAATTAGAGAAACGAAAACTAGACTTTAATCCACCTGTTTTCACAGATTATGACAGGGGCTATCCAAAATTGTATAGAGAGCATGTACTACAAGCAGATGAGGGTTGTGATTTTGATTTCCTAACGTCAAATAAGAGTCAAACATCTATGAGGTTTACCCATAGCTGATTGCTTTAGGGCAGAAAAGTATAATAGTAATGTAGTTACGGCAAAGGAGGCCTACTAGTTAACCTAAGGATGTAAGCGTTTCTATATAATGGGGAACAACTGTATCAACAAAAGGGAGGAGATATTACATGGCTGATGAACAGTTGAAGGAGCAAGGGGCAGGTGGGAAAATTAGAAACTTAACAGGAAAGCAAAAACTGGTTATTAGTATTGTAGCGGCTACCCTATCCAGTTTTGCTATCACTGTAAATGGGCTGATGAACATACAAGAAATATATAGAAACGTGGCATTTTTAGGATTTTTGTTAATACTAACCTTTTTACTCTATCCCCCCAGGAAAAATTCCTTAAAATCCAGATTTCAACTCTCTGATGTAATTTTAACTTTGATTGGTATTGTCGGTGTAATGTATATATTTTTTTCATATACCACTATACACGTTGAACGCGCATCACAACCTATCCTCCAAGACTATGTGTTCGCGGTGATTACCATTCTGGTTTTACTAGAAGCATCACGTAGGGCAATAGGTATATTTATACCTTTATTGTCTGGCTTGGCATTGATTTATGCTCTGTTTGGGCCCTATTTTCCGGGAATGTTTGGTCATGCCGGGTTTTCTTTAGAAAGACTGATGTATCGTATATATATGACTACGGAAGGTATCTTTGGAATGACTCTATCTATTGCTTCTACTTATATTGTATTATTTATTTTATTTGGAGCCTTCCTAAACGCAAGTGGCGCTTCCAAGTTATTTAATGATTTGGCAGTTGCTATCGCAGGGCAGCGGAGAGGTGGTCCAGCTCACGTTGCTGTATTGACAAGCGCACTAACCGGGTCTTTGAATGGCAGTGCCGTAGCCAATGTTGCAACCACCGGAAGTTTTACAATTCCACTAATGAAAAGTATAGGTCTAAAACCTAGGTTTGCAGCCGCAGTCGAGTCTACTGCTTCAACGGGTGGGATGATCATGCCACCAATAATGGGTGCAGCTGCATTCATAATGGCTGGTTTCTTAGGGGTTTCTTATACGGTGATAGTGTTTGCAGCTATTATTCCTACCTTTCTTTATTATTTAGCTTTGATTATTTCCATTCATATTGAAGCAAAAAAACAAGGACTTAAAGGACTAAATAAAGACTCTATCCCTCAAGTATGGGAAGTACTTAAGAGTCGAGGGGCACTTTTACTCCCAATTATAGTTGTGCTTGTTGCGCTAATAATGGGGAGAACTCCTCTATATGCAGGATTTGCTGGAATAATATTGGCTATTGTAGCCAGTTGGCTTACCACAGAAAAAGAAAATCGTATCAATCTGACTAAGTTTTTGAACGCATTAATTGATGGGGGAAAAGGATCCGTTCAAGTTGGTATTGCGTGTGCATCAGTGGGTATTATCATAGCTGTGGTCACGATGACTGGGCTGGGATCAACGATAGCATATAATATTATTTCAATTGCTGGTGGAAATCTTTGGGTAATTCTTTTAATGGTTATGATTACTTGTATTGTTTTGAGTATGGGACTTCCATCAACAGCTTTGTATATTGTCGTAGCAGTTACAGTGGCTCCCGCTTTAATTGAAGCCGGTGTAAACCCGGTAGCAGCGCATTTATTTGTGTTTTGGTTTGGTGTTTTATCAAATATTACACCTCCTGTGGCATTGGCGTCATATACGGCTGCCGGTATCGCGAGAGCAGATGCAATGAAAACCTCATGGACTGCATTAAAAATAGCTCTTCCTGGTTTTATTATTCCTTTCATGATTGCCTATAACCCAATAATGGTTATGCAATCCTCTACAGGGGAACCGATTTCTATTTTAAATGTTATTGTCACATTAGTTACAGGGGGGGTAGGTGTATTTGCCTTTTCTGTAGCTACTAATAATTACTTAACAGCCAAATTAAACATCCCAGAAACTGTTGCTTTCTTTGCTACTGCATTCTTACTGATAAAGCCGGGCTTGCTAACAGATTTAAGCGGTATTACTATCTTGATTGCGGTACTAGTCTTCCATAGTCTTAAGGGAAGACAGAAAAATAAACGAACATCAGTAGCCTAATACAAAAAGATAAAACCAAAAATAGGAGGAATTTAGAATGAGAATGATCAAAAGCTTTGCAATGGTTCTATTTGTCTTTGTACTTGCAGCGTGCTCACAATCAGCTGGAAATGCCAATCAGTTTCTGACATTGGCAACAGCTCCCTCTGGGGGGACTTATTATCCTATAGGTGTTGGGTTGGGGAATTTTTGGACGGAACATTTTGAGGAAGAGGGTATTAGTGTAACTGGACAATCCTCTGCTGGGTCTGTGGAAAATATTGATTTAATGAGAGATGAGGAAGCGGATTTAGCAATAGTGCAAGGTTTGATGGCAGACAGAGCTTATAATGGAGTCGCGAATTTTGAAGGAAACGCTTATGAGGATTTACGTACTATCTCGATGTTATGGCCAAATGTAGAACATTTTGTTTTGATGAATGACGCCATTGAAAGCGGTACAATTTCAGATATTGAAGGTTCTTCTTTCTCTATTGGTGCTCAAGCCAGCGGTACTGAGGTTTCTACTCTTGCAATAATGGAGGGAGTTGGTCTTTCGAGAGATGATGTTGACCCCGAACATCTAGGGCATGATGATATTATTTCTGCAATGAGAGATGGTCGTTTGGATGGTGGCTCACTACCTGGTGGCACACCGGTCGCAGCAATCACAGATATGTATGCAAGTGGTGTGGATGCTTCCTTATTGGAAGTGACTCCCGAACAATTAGAAGCTATTAATGAAGTTGCTAGTGCATGGTTCGAATTTAATATCCCTGCCGGAACTTATCCAAACACAGATGAGGATATAACAACCATTGCCCAGCCTAATTTGCTGGCTGTAAGGGCTGACCTTGATGAGGATGTGGTATATCAGTTAACAAAATCAATGTATGAAAATCTTAACGAAGTACATGCAATTCATGCTTCAGCAGAGAACATAGAGCTTGAATCTGCATTGGATGGGTTACCTGCTCCATTACATCCTGGTGCTCTTAAATTTTATGAGGAGCAAGGGATTGATATTCCAGACCATTTATACGAAGAAGACTAAACTTTTAGCTTCTTAAACCTTTATTAGGGCAAGGAAGAAGCCTTGCCCTATATTCTTTTATAGATCGAAGATAGAATTAATCGACAAAAAGTTACCATCTCAAAAAGAGTATAGTACAAGGAAGGAAAAATAATTGTAGAGGGGAAAAATTATGAAGCCTAAAGTTTTTATAACAGATCCCATACCACCTGAAGTAGAAAAATATATTGGGAAGTTTTGTGAATATAAAATAGGCAATAGGCGATGGATGAACTCACCGGAACTATTTTATAGGGAAATAAAAAATGTTGATGGGCTATTAACACGCAATTTAAATATTACAAATGAGCTATTGAGTAAAGCCCCTTGTCTGAAAATTGTAAGTAATATATCTGTTGGATATGATAATTTTAATCTGCAAGCGATGAAAGACAAAAGTGTGTTAGGCACACATACACCGTATGTGTTGGATGAAACAGTTGCCGATACAATAATGGGGCTGATAATCATGACCTCTAGGAAACTTGGAGAACTTAACGAGTATGTAAAGAAAGGTAAATGGGGCCAAACAAACGAGATTTCCTTCTTTGGACAGGATGTTCATCATTCCAATCTGGGCATTATAGGAATGGGACGCATCTCCGAAAAAGTAGTCAGAAGGGCTACGCTAGGATTTGAAATGAAAGTCTCCTACCACTCAAGAACTAGAAAGAAGGAATTAGAAGATAAATACGACATAAAATACATGGAAAAAAATCAATTATTGGAGAGTTCAGATTTTGTTTTGATAATGCTTCCTTTAACCACCGAAACATATCATTTTATTGGAAAAGAAGACTTCGAATTGATGCAACCAACATCATATTTAATTAACTGTTCAAGAGGCAAAGTAGTAGATGAAAAAGCTTTAATAAACGCATTACAAGCTAACAAAATAAGGGGAGCAGGGCTGGATGTGTATGAGGAAGAGCCGATTAAAATAAACCACCCATTCCTAGATATGAGTAATGTTATCACATTACCTCATGTAGGTTCCGCCACAAAGAAGACCAGACTAGATATGGCATTTAAAGCAGCTGAAAATCTTGTAGCAGGTGTTTATAACAAAGCCCCTGAAAATATAGTTCAAGAGCTACGTATCTCAAATATTAATTAACTTGTTGTGTAGATGTACGGATCTTCTAGAAGGTGGGTTCACACTTCAAAACAATAAAAGGGATGAGTAAGGAGTATGAAATTATATCAAATTAGACAAAAATTTAGTGGGGAAGAAATAACTAATATTAAAAAAAGTGTTAGAGAAGAACTGCAAAATAGTGAGAGTATAAAACAACTTGAGAAAGGGTCAAAGGTAGCTGTAACTGCTGGTAGTAGAGGTATAGAAAACATCGTGAAGATTCTAAGAGAAACAATTACTTACTTGAAAGAAAAAGAACTGAAGCCTTTTATTATACCGGCAATGGGAAGTCACGGGGGGGCAACAAAAGAAGGACAGTTAGAAGTTCTTCAGCACATCGGGATTACCGAAGAATCTGTTGGGGCACCTATTTATTCCTCAATGGACGTAATGAAACTCGGCACTACCGGAGACGGTTTACCGGTTTATATAGACAAATATGCTGCTCAAGCAGATGGTATTATTGTGGTCAATCGTATCAAGGTACATACTGCATTTAAAGGAAAAGTAGAAAGTGGTTTGAGTAAAATGATTACAATTGGTCTTGGTAAACAAAAGGGAGCCAGTTTCGTCCATTCACAGGGCGCCGATAAAATGGAGCATAATATTCTCCAGGTATCAAATTATGCACTTAAACATTCTAAAATTTGCATAGGTCTTGCCATTGTAGAGAACGGCTATGAACAAACTTCGATTATTAAAGGGGTTGACCCCGAGAATTGGCATGAAGAAGAAACCAAATTACTGAAGAAATCAAAAGAATTAATGCCAGCACTTCCTATAGAAGATATTGATTTACTGATAGTTGAAGAAATGGGTAAATGTTATAGCGGAACTGGGATGGATCCCAATATAATTGGTCGTTGGAGAATAGAAGGGGTCCCTGAACCTAAGGTTCCAAATATTAAAAAGATTGCTGTTCTTGACTTAGCTGAGAAGTCCCATGGTAATGCCCAGGGAATAGGTTTGGCTGATTTCACTACAGAAAAATTGGTAAAAAAAATTGACAGGAAATCCACCTATATGAATGCTGTTACTAGTACTTATTTACAGAGGGCAATGATTCCACTCACATATGAAGGGGAACAAGAAACAATTGAATCAGCTTTAAAAAGTTTGGGTCCTGGAATAGAAATAAATAAAGTTAGCTTAATTCAAATAGCTAATACGCTTGATTTAACTAATATATTTGTTTCTCAAGTTGTTATAGATAAATTAAATAATAAAAATGCAGATTATGAAATAGTGAAAGAGATAGAGTTGGACTATGTTAATAATGAACTAAAGTATAGACTATCAAATGCAAATATAATTAACCATTAAATCATTAGCACACATTAAGGCTGACGATGTAAAAGGTAGAAATGTTTCAAAACTAGGAGGTACTTATATGTATGATTTTACAATTATTGGCGGAGGAATTGTAGGTTTGTCAGTGGGGAAAGCTTTAACTGAAAAATACCCGGATAGTAAAATACTTATTCTTGAAAAGGAAAAAAATCTATCCGTACACCAAACGGGTCACAATAGTGGTGTTATACATTCGGGAGTTTATTATAAACCTGGGAGTTTAAAAGCTCGATTTGCCAAAAAAGGTAACGAATCAATGGTAGAATTCTGCCAAAAGCATGAAATTAATCATGAAATATGTGGAAAAGTAATTGTTGCCACAAATGAAAGAGAAAAACCACTCCTAGAAAACTTATACCAAAGAGGACAGCATAATGGTCTTTCTTTAAAAAAAATTGATCAAGAAGAGTTGTTAGAAATTGAGCCATATGTAAATGGGGTAGAGGCCATATATGTACCGGAAGCAGGCATTGTTGATTATAAACTAGTTTCAAGTAAGTTTGCTGAAATCATTAATGAACATGGAGGGGAGATAAACCTATCAGAACAGGTTCAATTGATAAATGAATTTTCAGAGGAAGTTACTATAGAAACAGATAAACACACTTATAAAACTAAATTTTTAATTAACTGTGCAGGACTCCAAAGTGACCGAATTGCTAGGCTTTCGGGTTATTACACTGATATGAAAATTGTACCCTTCCGGGGTGAATACTATAAGCTGAAAGAAGATAAAAAAGGAATTGTAAATAATTTAATTTACCCTGTGCCTAATCCAGAATTCCCCTTTTTAGGAGCTCATTTTACAAGGATGATTAACGGAGACGTTGAGGCAGGACCAAATGCAGTATTAAGCTTTAAAAGAGAAGGTTATAAAAAAACTGATATAAACTTTAAAGATTTGACTGAAGTCCTGAGTTATAGAGGCTTCTGGAATCTAGCAAGTAAATATATGAAAGAGGGTTTAGGAGAAATGACCAGATCTTTAAGTAAGAAGAAATTTGTAGAAAGTTTACAGTATTTACTTCCTTCAATTGAAGAAGATGATTTGGAAACAGGACCCACTGGTGTCCGGGCACAAGCATTAGACAGCGAGGGATCGCTTGTCGATGATTTTCACATTATTCAAGGAAAAAATAGTCTACATGTCTGTAATGCACCTTCTCCAGCAGCAACAGCTTCTCTAGAAATAGGAAAGGAAGTTGTTAGTAAAATCACAAATAGATCTGCTTATGCAGTACGATAGTTTAGATTCGAAGTGAGGGCTCTTGTGTTATAACTACGTCTCTTTGGAAATTGTATTTCTGTGAGACCTCTTGAGGATACTTAGTCGTTTCCTATGTCTATATTTTTAAAAATACTTGGGAGGGTGGACATGCATAAAGGTGATGGAGGTTATATAAAACAGATAAACAGAAGCATAATTATTAAAGAAATAATAGAACATGGAACTATATCAAGAGCTAGTTTATCAAAAAACACTGGGCTTAATAAATCAACAGTTTCTAGCCAGGTGGCAAATCTGTTAAAAGAAGATTTAATTATTGAGACACAGCCACAGGGAGAACATCATACTATCGGCAGGAAACCTATAATGCTTTCAATAAACCGTAATTCTGGATATGTGTTAGGAATCGATCTTGACTATAATCTAATCCAATACAACATATCGGATTTACAGGGGTGGCCAGTTCAGAGTGTTAAGGTTAATATAGCCACCCATTCCTATGAATACATTATTCAATTGTTGGCTAAACACATTCAACGATTTATGGATTACTATTCAACAAGTACTTATGGAATTGTTAGTGTAATGTTAGGTGTTCATGGACCTGTTAATAAAGACGAAAGTGTTCTATTTGTTCCAGAATTTCAATGGCGACATAAAAACTTAAAAGGAGATTTAGAGAAGAATTTAAGCATACCTATATCCATTGAGAATAATAATAACTTATCCTCATATGCGGAGAAGGTCTACCAATACCACAAATCAAATAATTTATTAGCTGTTAATTTATCTTCTGGTGTTGGCGCTGGCCTCTTAATTGATGGTAAATTTTATAAAGGCTATAATGGTAATGCTGGAGAAGTAGGTCATATGATTATATATCCAGATGGTTATCCCTGCCAGTGTGGGAACTTAGGTTGTTGGGAACTATATGTTTCAGAGTTAAGTTTTTTTGAACAGTTATCAATGAAGATGAATAATAATGATATAACTTATGAAGATGTACAAAAAGGCATTTCAGAACAAAATGCTATTGTTTGTAATTTAATGGAACAATTTATAGACAATCTCTCTATTGGTCTTGTTAATCTTATTAGACTATGTAATCCTGAAACTATTGTATTAGATAGTCAGCTAATTAAATCTAATCGCTTTATTATAAAAAAGATTAGAAGCAAACTGATTACTGCAGTAGGTGGAAAATGTGAAGTAGTTATATCGAATTTTGATAATAACGCCTGCGTAATGGGTGCTTGTGCACTTGCTATTCAACACTATCTAAAGATATCCAACTTGAGCTTAACTCTTCCGGTTGAAACCTCTCAGCATCTTAATACGGATAGACAGATAGCCCTATTATAAAGGATACAAATTGACGTATTAACAATTCTCTGTTATTTTAATTGTATATAAACTATGTATGCTAGTCATCTGAATGATGAAAGTCGTCATATCCTCAATTTTGAGGCAGAGTCGACATAAAATGTTTCTTACCATCCGATGAATTTCTACCTCTAGGAAGGTTTAATTTATTAGTAAAGTGAGCGATAGAAACTCAAGATATTAAAAAATGTAGTGTATTGCTCTCGCAATACGCTTTTTATTGCTTATAAAAGCCAGTTTATCCCATACCTATGGGGTCAACTGGCTTTTTTTTATGTATATAAAAACCTCAATGAAGGGAGTGATGGTATGACCTGACCGAGTTTTTGTCTGTAGCCATATCACACAAAATTTTATGAAGGAGTGGGTGAAATCATGGGAAAAGCTATTCAATTCACTAACAATGAAAAGTCGCTGATTTGGAATCGGTTTATCAAACCAGCCAATGGCACACAGGAAGAAGCCGAACATTTCCTCGAAGTCTGTGAGAACTTCGGGCTGAATCCTCTGCTGGGGGATATCGTCTTCCAGCGCTATGAAACCAAACGTGGAGCCAAGACCCAGTTCATCACCACAAGGGACGGGCTCCTTCGTGTAGCCACTCGCCAGCCGGGGTATGTCGGACCTCCTAACGCCAACGTTGTGAAAGAAGGCGACCATTTCGAATTCTTGCCTTCTGAGGGGACGGTCAGGCACCAATTCGGCACCAAACGGGGGAAGATTCTAGGCGCATATGCCATCATGCAGCATAAGACCCATCATCCAGTCGCAGTTTTTGTCGATTTCGAGGAGTACTTCCAAGCCAACAGTGGAAGGCAGAATTCCCGGTATGGCAATCCAAATGTGTGGGATACCTTACCGAGCGCCATGATTGTCAAGATAGCAGAAACTTTTGTGTTGCGTCGGCAATTCCCACTGGGAGGACTTCATACGCAGGAGGAAATCGGGCTGGATGAAGACATGCCGACAGAGGGCGCAGAACAAACATCACAGAACCAGCAGGCGTCCGTAAGCCCGCAACCTGTTAAAGAAGATCAACAGGAAGCGACCCAACCGGATGAAAAAACACTCACTCATGAGGTGGCAGTGAAATCGTTTGATATCAAGACGACCTCCTCGGAGAAGAAATACGGGTTGCTGGCAGTTCAAAGCAAAGAATCAGAGAAGGAATTTCAGGTATTGGTGAAGGATGAACGATTAATAGAATCCTTAAAACAGGTAACTGAAGGAGAAATTTTAGAGTTGGAACTCTACGAGGAAAACAGTTTCTATTTCCTTCAAAATTATGCCGAAACAACTCCAAATCAAGAAAACGACGGTGAAAACGCAGAGGTGAGCCAAACCGGTCAGCCATCAGACCAGCCAGAAGAGACTGCTCAAGAATCTGAGAGCGAACGACAGGAGCCCTCAGCTCAGAGAGAATCCGGTAATGCTTATGACGTCTTCATCCAAAACGTCATAATCGGTGAAAAGGCATCGGAGAAATTCGCGAAGATCGCCGGCGTTATTGATGGCAAAAATCAACTGATCCTTGCGCGTGGAAATGTAGCTGTTCAAAAGGCAGAGAGGTTGGAACAAGGAGCTGACGCCAGTCTCATCTTGAAAAAAGAAAATGGATTCCTTTTTCTGGTTGATGTTGTTCAGCCAGCCGAAAAAGCGGGGTGATCGTCGTGTTGCCTAGCATTCTGGATGTTGCTCAAAAGTATGGAATACGTTTCGAAACCAGGAGTTACGGCCAGAAGGAAACTCGGTGCAAATGTCCGTTTTGCGAGGAGGATGCCAACAAGCCGAAGAAATACTATCTTTCCTTGAACACGGTCGATAACGTCTATAAGTGCTGGTACTGTAAGGCTTCCGGTGGAGTGCTCGACTTTGAAATGCAACTCAGCGGCAAGTCTTACAACGAAGTGAAGGAAAAGTACTTTGGTAAAAAGAAGAGAAAGCTGCATCCGGCCTGCTTGCTGAATCCTTATCAACTGGATCGAATCGGTTGGAAGGAATACAAGAGAAAATCATTCCAAGACTTCTTGCAGAAACGGGAGGAAGTCATCAAAGATTGGAAGCGATATGTGCACGATGAACTGGTGGTGCATTATGCCCTGTTCATCTGCATCGCTCATCTGGAAAATCAGGAGAAGCGCCAAGAGGAGTTATTGGTATGGTTGATACAAAGCTGTTGGAAGTCTTATATCCCGAATATGTACACACGGATCCAAGATGAAATTTTGAAACCGTGGGAAGCTGCAGCGGATTGGGCGAGAGAAGGAACGGAACTGGGGAGGAGTGCATGGAGGGTCTGTTTGAAAACCATGGACTTCGAACTGGAGACATTGCTTCTGAACATCATGTTCATCCACTATGCAGCCCACATGGAAACTAAAAAAAGACACGTTTCGAAAGAGAAACGTGTCACACAAAAAGTCATTTAACTTGGTTCAGTCTACCAAGGTTAAAAACAAAAATCAAATCGAAGGGAAGTTTTATGAAATGAATAACGTACAATTGATTGGTCGTATGACAAAAGATGTGGAAATGAAATATACCCAAAAAGGAAATGCCGTGGCAACGTTCACGCTCGCGGTGAACCGTCCGTTCAAGAATAATCAAGGCAGTCAGGACGCAGATTTCATTCGCTGTCAGGTATGGAGGAAACCCGCGGAGAACACGGCACAGTATTGCAGGAAAGGTTCTCAAGTAGGGGTGACGGGCCGTATCCAGACCCGTTCTTTTGAAGGGCAGGACGGAAAGACGGTATTCATTACTGAAGTGGTTGCCGATCACGTGGAGTTTCTTGACACCCGTAACCAGAATGGACAGGGGAATCAAAAAAATAACCAGGATCGTTCACAGAGTAATCCATATCAGAGTCAGGGTGTACCTGTGAAAATAAATGATGACGATTTGCCATTTTAGAGGTTGGGTTATCCTAATGCATCCCCACTCTTAAAATGTATATACTGGTAGGTACAGAAGTGAAGGATGAAGCTATAATGCATAGACAATTTGGAAAAAGGGTGACCATAGTGATAATCAAGGTAAAGAAATGGAGAAACAGTTTGGGCATTCCTATCCCACAAAGTATTGCAAAACAGCTGGGAATAGATAAGGGATCTGAATTGGAACTGACGGTGCAAGGAAATAACATGGTCCTAAAGCCGGTTGATCGGAAGCCGAGTTTAGAAGAGTTATGTTCCCAGATCACGGAAGATAATAAGCATGAAGAAGTGGATTGGGGAAAGCCTGAAGGTAAGGAAGTATGGTGACTGTCCCTGTAAAAGAAGAAGATTTAGAATATTAATTAACAGAAGGCGTTTTAAGCGAATGTAATAATAAACACTTTATTAGTTATGGAGAGGAATCTGGCGTTAATCCCGGTTTCCTCTTTTTTATGTTTTCACGAAGAGGTGATATTTTGATATTTTCATTCTCACGCTTGAATCTATACAGACAGTGTCCTTACCGGTTCTATAACAAGTATATCTTAGGAAAAGAAGAGCCTGTAACAAAGCCGTTGGCTCTTGGAAAGGCGGTTCACCAGTCCATCGACGATATAATCAATGGATTCAGCCATGAAGAGGCCGTTATGAATGGATATGCAGCGGCGGGGTTCCATGAAGAACTGATGCATCAGGAGATTTCAAACTTGGTGGAACGCGCACCCGTTAGGCCTAATATGGGAAAAACGGAGGTGTATTTTAAACTCCCTCTATCGGAGAGACATAACGCACCGGAAATCCAGGGCTATATTGATCTGGTGTCACCTGATGGAGCGATTACAGACTGGAAGACGAACAGATCAATTTACGGAGTAAAGGATAATAAGCAGCTGGCTTTATATGCTTGGGCCATCAGCCAAGAAATAGACATAGATAGAGTAGAGGGAATCCTGTACTTCTTACGTTTTAGAAAAGAAAAGGGAAAGATATTCAGTAAGGAAGAAATGGAAGAAGCAAGAAGGTGGGCATTGGATACAGCAGATGAAATCAATGAAAGGTTGGAGCTGCTGGAAATTATGCCGAAAGGAACAGATAGGCTATTCCCGACAAAGCCATCACGCCAGTGTGGTCACTGCCCGTTTGCTGGTCACTGTATTTTAGAAAATATGATAGTAATACCGCCTGGATGATATCCGTGTGGTATTTTGGGTGTAGAATGTATTAACCGGGCTTGTAACTAGAATTATAGTAAAACTCATTTTCCTTCAAATTTATAGTCATAAAGTAAGCCCCTTCAACGTGAAGGGGCTAATAAGGGAGTATTAAGAGCCAGCAATAGAATTCTTCCCTAATCAACTAAAGATATACTAAGATTGTGTCCCGCAGTACATATATTTCAGTTATGATCTTATCATGATTAATAACATCGTTTAAAAACATCCTTAGCTTCTTATTCAAGGAGAGGAATAAGGAAAAGGCTCTTATGTTTGAACCTATTATTGTATGCTAATACATCGGAAAGTTGCCGGCTTGATGATGGCTATGATTATGACTACTGTTGTTATGACTTTCCATCATCATATAATGCTGTTCCAATTTCATTACTGCTTGAAAATGTTTTTGGTAAAAATACATATGTCGTTGTGGATCGCTGTATTCATACCTTTTAGCCATCAAGCCATATAAGCTCGCTTCGTCCAAAAGACTTTTTAGCTTTTGATCAAATTGCATGAAAAAACCCCCGTTATTTTTAATAGCACAACACTTCATGTTATTCACCTAGCTGAAAAAGGAGTGGGTGACTGCCTAGGTCTGGGGTATAGAATGATGAAGTTTGATGCTCACTGATAAGTAAGCGAAAAACGGGGAAGGAAATGAGAAAATATCTCGACACAGTCAATAAGCCCGAATTTAGCAATCAGGCCTGCAAGACTGCAGAAGGTGCAACCTGAAATGGCCCCAACTTTGGCTCCTCTTCGAAGTTTATCCTCAGTTTGGTCCATTGAAGCTTTAGCATATGTGTAAACTATAAGAAACGCTGGGGGCGAATAGCCTACCAGCGTTTCTTATGGGTAAGGGCATAATATTTCTGGTCCCAGTGCGGTTTTATTTCTTATTGTAATTTATATCTTGTCATTTCAAGAGAGCTTGCGACTATGGACAAGTTCCGCTTGAAGTTCATGCTCTTTGATTCCAGCTTGAGGCAAGAGTGTTTTCTCAAAATCAAAGTTCTTTAACTTTTTGCCTTGTTGGACGCGGTTTGGAAAATCAGGGTTAGCTAAAGCGCTCGTACCGAGTGATACAAGGTCAGCCTTTCCCTCTTTTAACAATTGCTCAGCTTTCTCTGGATCACCAAGTTTGCCGTTTGCTATGACAGGGAGACTACCGAAGTCTTTGGCTGCTTCCGCTAATGTGCGAGTACCTTCTCCAAACGCCGGTGCGTTTGCATCTCCATCCGTAACGTGGATATAATCTAAGGCTGATTCACTTAATTTGGAGAAAATGTACTCAGCCTCTTGTTCGCCGCCTGTCCATTTATGAGCAGAGTCTGCTACTTTGATCTGAGAGGATGCCTACGACAATGTCTTCACCAACCGCACTTCGAACTTTCTCAATCACCTCTAGTAATAATCGAAGGCGCTTTTCTACAGAACCACCGTATTCATCCTCCCGTTTGTTAAGGTAATCGGTAAGGAATTGGTCAAGTAGGTAACCATTGGCACCATGTAATTCTACGCCGTCAAAACCAGCCTCTTTAGCACGTAAAGCACTTTGTACAAATGCATCCTTTACGTCCGTAATATCATCCTTGGTCATGGCCTTTGGGGTTTGAAATGGCCCGGAACCTCCATAGAAACCTAACTGTTCCCCTTTGGGTGCGATATCAGAAGGGGCGATTGTTTCATCGGTGAACGTGTTCCCCTGAGATTGCCCGCCTGCATGCATAAGCTGGGCGATGAACTTTGCTCCATGATTTCTGACTGCTTCAACGACAGGTTTCCATGATTGGACTTGAGCATCGTTGGCAAGGCCAGGCTGGCCCAGGTAGCCTTGACTGTAACTTTCATCCGGGTAGATTCCTTCCGAAATGACGATGCTGAACCCTCCTTTGGCGTAGCGTTCATAATAATGTTTCATCACTTCCGAAGCACGCCCATCTTTCTCTCCGGAAATTCGTGTCATCGGTGCCACAACAAAACGGCTATCCAGTGAATGATTGCCTAGCCTAAAAGTTGAGAATAACTGATCGTATGTCATCACCTACGTCCTTTCTTTCAATTAGATGCACAATGAAATTATAAAAGGGCTTCGTATGATACTTCAATGAACCTGCTTCATGGGAGAATGTTATTCCATTTGCCCAATCTTTATTTTCCTCTCCTAGAAGGTTTCTATGTCTATGGTGCTGATGCTTTAATATAATCAAGAAATCAACTTTATCAAAGTTGTTGTTGAGCATTCAGGCTGATTATAATAAAAGAGGTTTAAGAAAAAGCTTACAGTGTAATAGAGGTTGTAAGGAATAACTACTTCCTAAAATTATCTGGAGGTGTTCTAAAATGGCAGAACAATTTAAGACAGGACAAGAAGCACCTGAGAATGGAACGTACAAAGTCGTCGGTCTGGTGAACGGAAATAATGAGAGCGATGATACGGAAATCGATTTGGAAAAAGGCGAAAACTTCCCGCCGTCCCCATCCAGTAGGGAAGCAGCCTACTACGAGAAGAAGTAATCAATAATGGTATACCCCCATATCGGAAAAGATATGGGGGTTTGTTATGGGCAATTCAGTGATTACCACTCTGACTCCTTTGTGTGTCCTTTCTCACAAAGAATGCGTGCATCAATTTTAAAATGGGTCGCCCTAACAGTTGCGCACTGCCTATGATGAAGAGAATGGTTCCCGCCGTCTGAGTCGAATGGAATAAGAATAAGATGCTTCCGACTAGAAACCATATGCCCAGGCCGATGTCATTGGCGATAGATAGAAATTTATACTTTTTCCGAAAGAAGACTTCGAATTTACCCATTTGAATATCATAGTAATTCTTTTCGTTTTTTACTCCCGGCATTCTACACCTCCTTTTTCTGTGATAAATTCTTAAACATAATGTGCAAAAAAAGGCTATCCCTGTTGTGTATTCAGGGATAGTTTCTTGATCATCTAGACTTTCAGAACTTCAATGGAATCGGCTAATTTCTTTGCGAACTCTTCGGGTTTTTCCACTGATTGGACATGCAGGTATTTGATGCTTGGCTTGGCAAACAACCAATGATTATGCAAAGCTGTAATGGTCAGGTCGTTCTTACCCAAGGCTCTGGTGAAATCAGGAATCTCTTCGGGGAGAAGGACGATTTCTGCATGGTTGAGGGCAGTTCCATCATCTTCTAAAGCCTCAAAGTGAATTTCCATGCTCAGTTCACTTTTGAATGGGCGTCCTTGTACCGTCACATCTAAATCTCTTTCCTTCTCTACAGCTCCCATACCATCCTCAGTGGAGGCTTCTGCGCCCAAGATGTCACCGAATTTCTTTGCTATGCTCTCTAGATCGGCCATTAAAATCAGCTCCTTTTTTTGAGACTCATATACCATTTCCTTTCACGGTTGCATGGGTAAACACCTTCTTGGCGGGGAGTTTTATTCCCGAGGCAAACACATACCAACTCTATGGTTGGGGAATGGACTTTATAGATTGAAGAAAAGGTGGTGAAGGATGCTTTATCTTTGGAGTATCCTATGCCTTGCCGGCTTTATAGCAGTTCATCTGTCTTCCAAACATATGACGTTTCTCAGCCATATCCCTAGGAGCAAGTTGTTGTCAGCCGCAGGTGGAATCTCCGTCGCTTATGTATTTATTACCAATGACCATGCTTTACGGGATAGCTATCAGGATAGTTATGACCATTATGGCAAGTGGTTGTTGGCTGCTGGGATACTTCTCGGAGGACTGGTAGGGGAGTTTGTGGAAATCAATGAACTGGCTACAGCATTGTTATTCTCGTTTCTTGCCGGTAGTGTCCTCTTGAATGTGATGAAAGAAGAACTGCCGGAAGAGAGGCGGAGCAGCTTCATGGCATTCTTCTTAGGCGGTGGGTTATATACGGTTCTCCTGCTCCTTATTTAATAGGATGCCTGTTTATTACTATGCTTGTTGTTTGAAGAAGAATCGATCCGTTTTGAAGGGGTTCTTATCGTTTAGGTTGTTGTACACAGGGGTATGTATCAATCAAACACACGGAAAGGAGACAGCTTAAGATGATGTTTCTATCTATTGCCATCAAATTAGCAGTAGGCATGATTGGAGTTATCATTGTGACCCGATTACTGGGCAAGAAAGAAATGGCCCAGGTCACTCCTTTGGATTTCGTCTATGCGCTGATTTTAGGAGGAATAATTGAAGAGGGAATTTACAGCAGTTCGACGAACGTGGGCCACATATTGACAGCTTTAGCTATCTGGACCATTCTGATCTATATCATTGAAACAACCACGCAGAAGTTTGATAACTGGCGTCACCTTATAAAAGGAAGCCCTACCTTGATTATTGAAAATGGGAAAATCAATATGAAGGCAATGAAAAAGCATAAGCTGGAAACGGAACAGGTCCGTGAACTGCTTCGGATGCAGGGAATATTCTCGATTGGCCAAGTTAATTATGCTATTTTGGAAAACAGCGGCCAATTGACCGTACTGGAAAGGGCTGGAGAGGAACCCGTTTCCCGGCAGGAGTTTAAAGAAGAATTTCCTGAAAATAGTCTGACTTACCTTCTCGTGGAAGAGGGAGATATAAACAATCCTGCTCTCAAACAGGCAGGAAAAGACAGGAATTGGCTGTTGAACGAACTTAAGAAAAGAAATTATCCATTAAGTGACATTCAATTTGCTGAATGGAATCCGAACCAGGGATTTTATGTACAGCTACAGTCATAATGCATCCAGAAAAATGGGAGTGCTCAGAGAGTACTCCCATTTTTAGTGAGATCGAATGATAGTGCTGATACTTGATGTGTGTAAGCAAAATGTACAGGTTCTGCTAAAATAAACAGTTATACCTCACTGATTTTTCTCCCTGCCATACCTTAATAGTGATTCCACAGTAAAGGAGGGAATATGTATGGGCTATGGTGAAGGTTTCGGTTCTGGAAATGGCTTCGCTTTAATTGTCGTGCTTTTTATCCTGCTCATTATTGTTGGTGCAGGCGGATATGTAGGTAGTTTCGGAGGAGGTTATTAATCATTAAATAATGGCTTTCCCTTAAAAGCAGAGAACCCGACAAAGGTATGATGGGTTCTTGCTGTTTAATTTTCCTCTTTCTTATTATCAGAACTGCTGATGGCTTTCATGAAATAGGCGGATGGCAGCAGAAGACCGATTCCGGCTTCTAGGAGGGCGAAAAGTCTTGCTGGTCCTACCGGAACAAGGTCACCATAACCTACGGATAGGATGGTGACTAAAACCAGAACTAACAACTAGGGACGTTGTCCAACTGACATTTCATATTTGACAAATTCAGACTATTCCAGTAAGCTAACAGTATATTATTAAGTATTCAATCTGCATCCTGTGCAGCGGTCGTCACACCTTCTTCAAGAAGGAGAGTCGGCATAAAGCATCTCTGGCCTTTGGTTTTGGTGATTTCCACATGAAACGAAAAAAGGCGGTATATTATCGGACACGATAAATACAAATAAATGCCAAATCTAGATATAGCAAGTATTGCTGTCTGCAATACTTTTTTCATGCTAATAAAAGAGTCGATTGATCCCTCCGAGGATTGGTCGGCTTTTTTTATTATATAAAAATCAACAGAAAGGGAGTGAAAAACAAATGGGATATCAGGAATCCTATATTCGATTCCAAACTGAAAAAGATTTACGAAATGAATGGAAACAGTACAAGGAAAGATTCAAAGAGAAGTCGCCGCTGCTTGCGGAGGTAGTGTGTGCCAGCCGTGCCAAAAAGGATGTGTTTCCAATTAGGCAAGGAGAATTGATGCTGGTTGTAGTCGGTGAACGTAGTGCGCAGAAAATGCATACCATCGAGCAATCCCTAGGCATTAAGAAGGTAAAAGGCATCATACCGATCGATGATCTCATCGGACTGGCTGGTGAGCAGCATATGCTTCTGGATGAGTTCCTTCAATCTCATTTTCATGTGTTGACCCGGGAGGAAGAAGATGACTTTCTCCATTCAAAACGTAACTCTATAAACACCGATTAAAGAAGCTGATTAGACCCCACGGGACTAATGGGCTTTTTTAATATAAAAATTTATCCAAAGGAGAGGATGTCCATGTCTTATGCATGGTACAAAAAGCAGAAGAAGGTGTTCATCGCATTTGCAGATGAGGACAACAAGAACCAGTTCCTGGTACGGAAGGGGAAACAGTATTTCCACCTATCCGGTCAAAAAGAGGTCAGGAGATTGAGTCTGAAAGAGGCTTATCAGATCTTTCTCTTGATCTCCACGAAGGAAGTGGAATTTCGGGGCATTGGTTCTTTTCAAAACATGAATAAAGGAGTGGAAGTGAATTGAGCACCGCATTGAAATTACAAGAAGAGGAATTGCAAACACAGGAGGAGGCAGTTCAACTAGCCAATGAAATCAACCGGTTGGAAGCTGCACTGAGACAGATGAAAGCTGTATTGAAATCCTATGTGAAAGAGCATGGGGGAATCGATACCGGTGAGGAAGTCTGGGACTTCTATGAATCTGTTTCCTGGAAATTCGATCGGCAGCACTTGAAAGAGTTGGCAGGGGAAATGGCCTTGGAAGGCATTGACCCATGGGAGATGCTGAACATCTCCAAAGCCAACCTCAACAAGTTGGACTGGGAGGAACAGCGCCTTTCCAAATTGGGCACAAAAAAAGTGACGCAAAGGTTTACGTCACGTAAAAAATAAAATTTATTTGTTAAAGTCAGTATAACTAAAAATAAGCCTTCCATCAAGGCATACAATCAGATGGCATGCAAGACGGGTGCCATCTGGTTCCTGTCTTGTGTGGAAAGGAGATAATATGAGCGTGATAGAAAAAGCGAGAGAAGCAGTGGCAACGTATGATTCCATCGGGGAACAAGGCATGATCAGCACGTATGATATTCTTTCGGTGGTGCTGGGACCATTCGCATCGAGAGAAACGGTGCTGAAACTGAGTGAGCATTCCGTACGCAGTCTGGCTGAAATGACCGTCCATGAGCTGGAAGCGGAAGGGCTGACGCATAACCAGGCACTGACCCTCCATGCGGCGATGCTGTTGAGCAAGCGGTACACCCAGACAGAGAACAAGCACGGAACCGTCATCCGTACACCAGATGATGCCGCCGACTACCTCATGGAGGAAATGCGCCAGTACAAACAGGAGCATTTCGTCGCCCTGATGCTGAACACCAAGAATGAAGTCACGCATAAAAAGACGATTTTCATCGGGAGTCTCAATTCTTCGGTCGTTCACCCGAGAGAGCTTTTTCGTGAAGCGGTGAAGTGTTCGGCTTCCTCCGTGATTGTGGCTCACAACCATCCCAGTGGAACTCCGTCTCCCTCACAAGAGGATATCCATATCACCCACAAGTTGTCGGAGTCGGGAAAGACTATTGGAATCGAGGTGCTGGATCACGTGATACTGGGAGACCGAAACTTTGTCAGTCTGAAAGAGAAAGGCATTGTGTAAAAAGAACAAGTATAGAAATGGTGAAAAGACATTCCGGAGACATAGGTTGCCGGAGTGTCTTTTTTAATTTTGGAATACCGATAAAAGATACCGGAAAGGAGAACGATGCCATGAAAGTGAACGATGAACGGGTTACCTGCGAAATCTGTGATGCTCCAACCAACTTGGATGATGCCCTCTTCGATGAACAGGCGGAAGTTTACTTCTGTGATAATGGCTGTTTTGAGGACTGGGCGGATGATAACTTCCATGACATTGTGGAGCAGTACAAGGAATTGCATGTGTATGCAGGATAAAAGGGGGAGAAATGCATGGTGAAAGATTTCTTGGTGGCAGTTACGCCAAAACTGGAAAACTATTTGAAGGACAATATCAGCAGCCATGAAAACATGGTGGAGGTGATAAAGACGGCAGTAAAGCATGCGGACACAAGCTGTTTTATCGCTTTCCATAAACAGAAAGGAACCACACTGGTGATCGACGGGGATGGCAATGTCCTAGAGAAGCTGTTCCTGTCCTTGCCGGAGAATATATGGGTGGTATTGGAAGAAACGGATGCCCATACCACTTGTGTGGCAATGCTGCCGAGAGAGTACTAGATGAACATGTGAATAAAGACCTGAAAGCATCTTTTCTTCTTGTAATAGAACAAGGTAAGGAAAGGTGTTTTCTTTATTAGAAACTGCAGGAAAAGCGATTAATAAAAGGAGGAGAAATAGACGGATGGAACATATTCAACAAGTATTGGAAGACAAAATTAATCTGGAATTAATAAGACTTTATGCCATCGGAGTAAAAAGTAAAAACCTATTTTATAAAGATGCAGCAGTGACGGAAGAAAAAGATTCGTACATTTTGGAATTTAAACAATTCCCTTCCCTTAATACTTGGGACCAAGGAAATAAGAAGGTTTCTATCGATAGACATACAGGGGTTGTTCACATTTATTACTATGATATTGATGGAGAAAATTGGAGTAAGGGTTGGTATAGTCATATACCTCAATTAACTATTGAACTGGATGCCCTTATTGAAAAAATGCCTTCCCTAATTATGGAGGAACTCATAGAAGAAAATGAGTGGTATAGAACAGAAACGAAAAGAATGAAAGGTGAGAATAAGGAACTGAGCCAAACGTTGAAAGACTCAAGAGAAGGCTATGATAAACGGAAAGTCACTTACTATGACAGTGGATTCGAGGCTGGTAAAAGGCTTTATCGTATTCCCATCATTTCAGGAATTAAGGTGAGGATACTCAACAAACTATCCTTTAATAACTGAAGAGAAGCTTCAACCGAGGAATACAAAAGCACAGTGAAAATATGAAAGCTGAATAACAGGGCGGTTTAGGAACGTATTTTTGTTCAACTTTCGCTATAAGTTGGAGGAAATACGTTCCTTTACTTGTCAAAAATCTTTTCAGATGAAGGAGTTTAATGATGGCGGAGTTAGCTAATCTTGCAGTAGTAAAAAGTAAACATTCGTATCTTTTGGGCCACTTGATGTGGTACAGCGTGGGAAAGCAATTGACTCAAACGGGCGAGCTGGAAAGAAAGCTGGCCGAGGCTGGATTGGACTTATGCTGGATGCCGAAAGCCATTCGTTCTCCGGACGCTTTCCGGCGTGCGACCAAGGAATTGGAACAGCGGAAGACCACCACCAACCCGGATGTGTTTGAGAACGTTCTGGTAAGGGAGGTCTTTTCAGATGCCACCACCGTCCAGCGGAACCTGGTCATCGAAAGTGTGGATCAGCATGGGAAGCGTCTCTCCTATGATGCCGAGGCGGCCATCATTACCTTGGATAAAAAACAAAACAGGATCGCCTCTGTTGTCCATACAGATGCGGCACATCCGCTGTGTCAGGAAGCGGAAAGAAAATTCGATGTATATAAAAACCATTATGCAGCTCAGCAAATCCGGGTCATGGTGAGCAGAATCCTTCAATATCTTGCACCGACACCGGTACGGAAGAACGGTGGCATCTATTTTGTCCCTTCGTCCAAGACGATGGACTTATCCAATTTGGTGGGCTTCATCTCTTCTTTGGAAAACAGTGAAGGATACAAGATTCCGGTGATTGATACGACGGATAACCGTCAGATGGTAAACGACAAATTGGCGGAGCATCTGCAATCCGTATTAGAAGGCTGTAGGAATAGAGAAGGATTGAAAAGAGGGCAGGTCAAGGAATTGGTCGATGAAGCTAATACCGTCATAAAAAACTACCGCAATTATAAAACGATTATACGGGAGCAATCCGAACAGATGGAGGAAACCATCTTGATGATTCGTTCGGAGATGAACCAGCTCCTCAGAGAAATAACTTAATGGAGAAATAAAAAAGGCCTTCTTACGGGGGCAGTAAGAAAACCAATAAGTTGAAAACAGATCACTATTTAGAGTATAAGAAAGGGTCGATCCATATGTCTAATAACCTGGAAAAGTTAAAGGAAATTAAGCAGGCATTGAACACAAAGTATCTGGAAAGGGAAACCCAGATTGAAGGCATGCTCGTGGCTTTATTGGCCAAGGAGCATCTGTTACTGGTTGGTCCGCCGGGTACGGCAAAGAGCACGCTGTCTAATGAACTATCCAACATGATGGACGGAGCCAACTATTTCCAATGGCTGCTGACCAAGTATACGACACCGGACGAGGTATTCGGCGGCATCATGCTGAAAGAGATGGAACAGGGCATCTACAGGCATAATACAGCTTCCAAAATGCCGGAAGCACACCTGGTATTCCTCGATGAGATATTCAAGGGCAGCTCGGAAATCTTGAATTCCCTGCTGAAAGCGATCAATGAACGGACGTTTGAAAATGGACCCGATGAAATGGATATGCCGCTCATGACGCTGGTGGGCGCAAGCAACGAGTATCCGGAGGAGGATGAAGGATTGGATGCGCTATTCGACCGGTTCCTTCTGCGTTTCGAAGTGGATTACATCAAAGACCGCCAAAACCTTATTTCCATGATGAAAGGAACGGGAAAAGGGCAGACCATGCCCACGATAACGCTGAAAGAGTTGGAAGGACTGCAGTTTCTTCGTGAAATGGTGGATATCCCTGATAATGTCTATGAAACATTGGCAGATATCTGGGAAGAGTTGAAAGACGAAGGGATACGCCCATCCGACAGGCGGCTGCAGCGTTCCTACTCCGCACTGCAGGCTAAGGCATTGATTGAACAGCGACAAATCGTCGAAGTAAAAGACATTCTTTTTCTGGAACATGTCCTCTGGGAGAACGCGGATCAGCGGGAACAAGTGAGAGACATTGTCCATCGCTACGCCCAAGATGCAGTCGCTCATGCGTTGGAGGCGATAGCAGAAGATGCCAAAGACATCCTGGATGAGATGAGCAAAGATTCCTCCACGGAGTATGTACTGGAAGCCACACAGAAGATGAAATCACTGGCGAATGAAATATCCAACCTGAAAACCAAGTATCCCGAGAGAGGGGATGAGTTGGATGCAGCCCAAAGAGAGTTAAAACAACATTTAGATGAGCTGACAAATTCGGTGCTGGAGCCAATTGAAAGATAAAAATAAAAAAGAATGAAGGGAAAAAATGCCGAAGTGATAGACTTTGGCATTTTTCTCTTTTCAAAAGGAGGATACCATGAAAAATCAAACATGGAATGGACAGGAATCGGTAATCAATAGTGATAAGTTTGACAGACGGAGATTCCAAAAGCTTTACGACATGTCGCAGGGGTTACAGGATTTGAATGAATTTGATGCCCTGTTCCCGACCTATAATGCTCTGTTGAATGATATCTGGGGTTCCCTGTATAAAATGAAACCCGAGTTGAAAGAAAGGGAGGCAGTGACCAATTCATTCCAGACGAATCATGCCTTCATGCAGCGAATCATGGAGGATGAAAGCTTTGAACATTACCGGGAGACCACCCGTCTGGATGACCTCTCATCAGCCATCGGCACCGTACAGTTTGGAAAGAAAACCAAAGAGTGGATGGAACAGCAGAGGGAAGACAATGAAGCACTCGATAAGCATATGAGGGAAATGCAACACATGCAGAACCATCTGGAGAAACAGCGTCGAGACCATGGGGATGGGTTGGAAAATCAGCAGCTTCAACAGGATTTGCAGCAACAATCAGAGGAACTGCATAACCATGTCGAACAGGCATTGTCCGAGGATAAAAGAAGTTTTGAACAGGTCATGGAAGAAGCAATACAAGACACCAAAGATACAAAAGAGAATCTGAAATCATTGATGGGCGGAACGAAGGCCGGAAGCGGAGAGGCGGAACTGAAGAAGATGCCCCTCCGTGATCAGTTGGAACTAGCTGATACTCTCGCAATGGATACACAGATGGAAGAGATTGCCGATTGGGCAGGACGTTTCAAGCAGATAGCCCGTAAAAAACAAAAGTCGAAGCATGATAAGGCAACCAGCAGGAGTGGAGTGACCTTGGGAAACAACCCGGAAAGACTACTGCCATCAGAGCTTGCCCTGTACAAGAATGAAGCCACCCGAACAGAGTTCCTCCGACGGTTTGCTAAGCGTAAAACGAGACAGCATGACACCAAAGGGAAGGACACGTTGGGACAGGGTCCCATCATTCTCTGTCTGGATCAATCCGGCAGTATGAAGAGTTTAGATACCCAGTCTAAAGGGTTCGCCCTTGCTTTGATGAGCATTGCGAAGAAGCAGAAGCGTGACTTTGCGTTCATTCCCTTTTCAGGAAGTGCTTATAAATATATCTTTTCGAAAGGGAAAATCAGTGGGAAAAAGATGGTAGAGGTCTGCCAGAACTATCTCGGTGGCGGGACGAATTTTGAGGCTCCGTTAAGGAAGGGAACAGAAGTCATACAGACCAGCAGTTTTAAACAGGCGGATATTATCTTTGTTACCGACGGGGAAGCTCCTATATCAGAGGAGTATCTACAATCCTTTAAGCAACAAAAACATGATAAAGGCTTCCAAGTGTTGTCTCTCTTAATCGGAACAAAAAGAAACACACCTCAACGCTTTTCTGATAAAACCGTAGAAATTAAAGATTTTACCGATGAAGGGAGTTTTACCGCGCTTGAAATCTAGTGAAGGGTATGGGCTCCGTAATTATACGGGGCCCATTTTTATGCTCAATTTATTGAGAAAGGCACTATTCACCAATCATTTTTGATATAATAGTGTCAAGTGTATAAGGCTTTCATGGGTGGTGGCTTACTCCCTCTTCATGGTATGAAGAAAGGGGGTGATGCCTGATGACAGTATTCGAAGCATTGATTCTAATGGTTTCCTTCGGAACATTGATCGTAGCCATGCTGTCGGATAAAAAATAACCACCCTTTAAGCCTGGCAAGCGATTAAGGTGGTTATTTTGCCCGAAAGTGAGTCGCCCCCTTGAAGGGCTATTACACTTGACCGTTTGGTGTTCACAGCACCATTCGGTCTTTTTAGTTTATGAATTTCTATATTCAGTATACCTCAATTTTGGAGAAGTTAAAACCTTTTATCCCGATTATACAACATGGAGCATTCCTGAATAGCCGATGATACAGCATAGGATAAATAGAATAAGAAAAGCAACTGCCATAGCCATGGGCTATGGCAGTTACCTAAGTAAGAGGTGCACACTCTATGAAGGAGTTAATGGTGTGAGCGTGCAGACACTACTATATACCCTCCTTGGGGAAAAGCTAAACCTCTCTTGACTTCTTCCAAGATAATAACTTCTAACTGGTTTCTGGACAGAATCAATTTGATTCAAAGGGGAAGACATTAAGCCTGTAACAAGTGGTGGAATTGTTGATAGGTTTGAATTTGCTCTTCCCTCGTTGCCTTTGGAAAGAATCCCCACCCCATCCTATTAATAAAAGCTTCAAGTCTTTCCTGTATAGCTAACTGTTGCAAAGCCATTTCAACGTGAGCATTCCTTGCGTTTTGGTTATTCATCATTAAGGCAGAGACGTAGTTTCTATTGGACATACTTTTAGCAGTATTTTTAGCTTCTAATGCTATCCATTTTTGATGGGAATTGGGTATGTTGAAGACCGGATCGTGATGATGATTTGAGAAGACTAGCGGAGGAACTTCTATATAGTTCTGTTCATAAGGATGGATTAGGCCTAACATGACCTTTACATGAGCAAGCATCATGTTCTCCTGCAGTTCAAGAATTTTTTTGAGTTTGTTATCATCAACCTGGCTTTGATAAAATTGTAACTTGCTTATCACACCTTCATGCGCTTTCAGATGTTCGGCCATTAGCCCGAGGTCTACCGACGGCAACATTGCCATATAATCACCTTCTTCTAGAGATGTACGTCTTATACAAGAATATGATTCTGGACCAGTCCTTGTTAAAAATGTTTAGTATCATATCAATCAGAGGTTTTCTTGTTAGGATGTTTTCCTAGCTCTTGTTAATAAAAGTATTGCTTATTGAAAAGAACAAGATAAAGCTTTTTAGATGTGAAATCGTGTGTTACAGATTTTTTGGTACATCTTTTCCAATGACTTTAACCGACATTGGGATACTGATTTTGGGGGCCATCCTATCTTATTAGTGTGTAAGCCAAGCAACATTTTCAACGAAAAGAAAAGCAACTATCCATAGCTGAAAGCTATTGGATAGTTGCCTAACTAAGGAGTGCACCATTCTATGAAGGGATAAGCACCGCTAAGTAAGCGGATGTTTATACATACCCTATCTCTAATCAAGCTAAACTTCTTTTTTATTGTTTGCCAAGGTCACGATCTAAAAGTGCTGCAATCTCTTTAATGCCTTGCATTTCTCCTTCAGTAAGACGCTGCTTAACATCATCAATTATTTCTTTTTCCGTCGCTTCTGTAGCTCTCTCTTTATTTAATGTTTCTCTAAGATACTGGTCTTCAAAACTCAACCATTCTTCCCACTCAGACTGAATCTTCGCTTTACGCTCTTGTTCTAACTGGGCACGGGTTTTAAAGGGAATGATTTTTGCCATACAAGCACCCACTTCTTTGAATGTAGTTATTCCGCAAACTAATTTAGTTATATCATAAAAAAGAATAGGGAGAAATACAACATAATTCGACATAGATTTATTTGAGGTTTTAATTGAAGAAAGAATGTCTTTAAGGGTAATATTTTAATGAAATATACTAAATGTTTTTCTTCTTGTCTCAAAGGTTGCTGAATGTAAAAACTTTTTATATGTGATTGGAGTGGACATCATGAAGGATTTATATGACGTCACCATAGTTGGAGGAGGGCCTGCAGGACTGTATTCTGCTTTCTATAGTGGTGAGTGTGGGTTGAAAACGAAGATTTTAGAAGCCCAGTCATCTATTGGTGGAAAGATTACACTATACCCGAAAAAAAAGATTTGGGATGCTGGGAAGCAAAGCCCTGTATCAGGAGGTATGTTCGCAAAGCGGTTGGTAGAACAGGTACTGACGTTTCAGCCGACTATCTTTACAAAGAAGAAGGTGGAATTGATTGAGAAACGGAGCAACACTCGGTTTGTCATTACCACGGACGATGGGGTTATGCATTATTCTAAGGCGGTCATTTTGGCGAATGGAGATAGAGGGGATACCTTTGGATGTACGACACAGGAAGGGATATTTGCAGCGGGAGATAACATCTGCTCTGAGGGAAAGGTGAATTCCTTGGCTGGAGCAAAGCAAGACGCGTTGAGGGCAGTGAACAGCGTGAAGAAATATATTAATTCAGCTGTCTCCAGAAACAGCCATGATATTCTCTTATAACGATTAGTGATGAAAACCGCGCGAGTCAACCCCATATTATTGGTACAGCAATTGAAGCCGAAGTTATTTCCTCGGTTGTATGTCGAATGTATACCTTCCATATATCCGGTAATACTGTTACCGTTCCTGTTGTTGAAACTTCAAAAACCTCTTTCTAGATTAAGCCTCAGGGTTCAACCCTGAGGTCTTTTTTGTGTGCCCGGCATGTGCGCACGCTTTAGGGTTCGAGTCCCGAGCGGTGAAGGTCATTGTAACCGTTAGCTAAAGGCA
>NZ_JBHRSA010000055.1:0-45781 GCF_042643145.1 Virgibacillus xinjiangensis | reverse complement strand
CAATACCGACTTCATACCGATCTAATCGTTGCCTAATAAAACTCCAACTATTGGGGGTCACACCATTTCCACGGGCGGCTGCTGAGCCTCCGAGTGCTATCGCACTTCGGGGTCTCACCTAGGCCTTTCCTCCCGTAGGAGTCTACGTATATGTCCTTCGCTAAAATTCATTGTTCGCCTTTCATGTAAATTGATTTAGTTTAGTCCTAGCCTCTCAGCTTGTAGAGAACCTATGTTTTTACGAGTTTCTTTTGCCTCTAGGTGCACAGATTCCTGTTCATAATTATACAGGCAGCTGTCTGTTCCTTGATTGAACAAATTTATTACTGCCTATGAAGAGTTTATCTTAAGAATAACTCCAAAAAGATTGAAATTCAGAGTCTTCCTACTAGGAAGGCTCTTTTTTTGGTCCTATTAGTTCCTACTGGTTCCTATGAAGTCCTATAGGAGAATGTCAAATAGGAGTGCATTCCTAGCAAAAATGGAAAATCATAACAGGAAGACTGGGGGATATTTTTTACGCCTCCAACAAGGCATAATAGGGATTGTAAGTTAGCCGACGCGCTGCTGACACCAATGACAGGGAGGTGCGGAACATCAGACTGATAAACAAAGAGACAGGCGAAATTATCGCCAGGGAAGTACGAGTAGCTGACCGGTTCTGGTCCCGGCTGAAAGGGCTCATGTTCACCAAGAACATGCAGGAAAGCACAGGGCTGCATATCACACCCTGCGCATCGATCCACACATTCTTCATGAACTATAGCATTGATATCTTATACCTTAATAGAGAGAAAGAGATTGTGGGAATCGAGGAGAATCTCGAAAAGGGGAAAATCGGAAAGAGATTCAAGCAGGTACGATCCGTGATAGAGCTCCCGGCCGGTACCATCAAAAACACCTCCACTGCCATTGGACAGACAGTTGCATTGGTTCACTCAGATCACAGAAACGCCGAACAGAAAGACATCATTTAAATTAAAATATAAGAGGAGAGATTTTAATGTTAAACAAAATCAAAGGATTATTCGTAGAAGAGCAAGGACAGGGCATGACGGAGTATGGGTTGATTTTAGGGTTGATAGCGGTGGGAGTAATTACAGTTATCGCCACGCTAGGTGATCAAATTGTAGGTGTGTTTACAGACATAACAAGCAAGATGACTAATAACGGTATTACAGGTACGGATGGGGGCTAATAGTTATGCCATTTACTATATCTATGGTCTACTAAATTATTTCCACTAAATAAAAATTCAAATATAAGAGGAGAGATTTTCATGTTAAACAAGGTTAAAGGATTATTTGTAGAAGAGCAAGGACAGGGCATGACGGAGTATGGGTTGATTTTAGGGTTGATAGCGGTGGGAGTAATTACAGTTATCGCAACGCTAGGTGATCAAATTGTAGGTGTGTTTACAGACATAACAAGCAAGATAACTAATAACGGTATTACAGGTACGGATGGGACTTAATAGTATTCTTTTCTAACACAATTTAATAATTATTTAAAGATAATAAAATTAGATGAGAAGTTATTACAGGGAGGCCCTCAAATTGGGCCTTTCTTAAAAATTAAATAACGAATGAAAGGATGGACCGGATGATTGATATTTTCCTTATTTTAATTCTACTAATTTGTGTCATCACGGATGTGAAAAGCCGAAAAATCTATAATAAAGTGATTTATCCTTCACTAATGGTGACCTTCATCTATCATTTTGCCACGTCCGGCTGGGACGGCCTGAGCCATTCTTTCCTTGGTTTTTTGATTGGATTCGGCCTGCTGCTGATTCCTTATTTTATGGGAGGAATGGGAGCTGGTGATGTGAAACTGCTTGGTCTGATCGGTGCGATGAAGGGCGGAGCGTTTGTTTTCCAATCTTTCTTCTATATTGCGATCATCGGGGCGATTATGGCCTTGGGAATCATTCTTTTCCGTAAAGGAATCTTCAAGTCTATGGTTTACTATCTATCGAGCTTGAGACAAGGTGTCGTCCTCAAAGGCGGAATTGCAAGAGGGTCTCTCACTGCCACCTATCCATATGGTGTAGCTATTGCCGGCGGCGCTGTGATGGGACTGATCTTCCAAGGATGGACACTGATATGATCAGGAAGCAGGAGGGCCAGTCCATGGTAGAATTTGCGCTCGTTCTGCCGATTCTACTGTTGTTGCTGGTGGGAATCTTTGACTTTGGACGGATTTATTTTACCTATCTTGAAATGGAAATGGTCACTCAGGAGTCTGTCCGGAAGGGTGGACTTGGTGAGAGTGATGAGGAAATCAGAGCGTACGCCCAAGAGCATTTCAATGCCGGGGAAGCCAGTCAGCTCGAGGTGAGCATCCGATATGAAGGTGGGACACCTATGCCAGGAAAAAAAGTTACAGTGACACTGGAATATCCTGAGTCTTTTATGAATGTTCTAGGGAATGCCTCCATTCCCTTTACGCTAAGTACAGATTCGACCATCCGCATAGAATGAGGTGGCTAGATGAAAAAGCTTTATAGAATAGTACCTAAAAGAGAAGATGGAAGTGTCATTGTCCTGGTTGCTGTTGCTATGGCGGCTATGCTGATGATGGTCGGACTTGTTATCGATGGAGGAAACTTATATGTTTCCAAAAGCCATCTGCAGAAGACGGCAAATGCCGCAGCATTATCAGGAGCACAGGAAGTAGTTAATGACAGGGCGGCAGTGGAGACAGTCGTGGATGACATTCTTGCTTCCCATGAGGAACAGGCGAGTCTCTCAGAGCCACCCATTATATCTGAAACGGAAATCCAAGTGAACTTGAAAAAGGATGTACCGCTATTTTTTGCTTCCTTATTCGGGGTTGAGAGCCTTCCGATCCAGGTAGAGGCGAAAGCAGGATTGAATCCTATCGGGGAAGCTAAAGGAGCTGTGCCGCTTGGTATTCACGAACAAGTTGAATTAGTCTATGGGGATGCCTACGAGTTGAAGGTGGATGCAGGTGATTCGCAAAATGGACATTTTGGCATCCTCGCTCTCCAAGGACCGGGCGCCAAGAATTACGAAGAGACTCTAAAGTATGGCTTTGACGAAGCTCTAAAAGTAGGGGATGTTGTTAATACTCAAACAGGGAATATTGCAGGTCCGACAAGAGATGGTGTTAACCATCGTATTAACAATAGTCCCAATGATATAGAAGGTTATATCCCTCGTGATTCCGACAGAATTATGCTCGTATTGGTCTATAATACGGATGGTGTTTCGCAAGGCAGTGTTAGGATAACGGGGTTTGCTTATTTCTACTTGGAAGAACAAATGGGGAAAAATGATGATTCCATACGAGGAAAGTTTATAGAGTATGCTGGCTCCGGCATGGCTGGGGATAGCAATCCACCTGATTATGGAGCATATGCGATCAAATTAGAAGAATAGGGGATGCAAATGAAACCGAAAAAAGTATTATTGTTGGCTGTCCTGTCGGGCCTAATCACGACGATCCTGTTTTTCTCCTTGATGAGCCGTGCGGGGGTGGATACGAGTGCATCAGAGCCTGAGGTGGAAATGGTGAGTGTGATCACCGCTGCAGCCGATGTCCCGAAAGATCAGCAGATTACAGAAGAACTGCTTGCTGCTAAAGAGATACCTGCTGACCAGGCACACCCGGAAATGGTTCAGGATGCCGGTACCATACTGGAGCAGTACACAGTGACCGATATTAAACAAGGTGAAATCTTGATGAACCATCGCATCCAGAATAAAGCGGAAGAAAAAGAAATAGTGTCCCGGAAAATACAGGAGGGCTCCCGCGGGGTATCGATTGATGTTACCTATGTCACAGGAGTTTCCAACTTGATTCAGCCAGAGGATTATGTGGATGTCGTGCTTACTTCTGCAAGTACTGGCGAATCAAAAGTAGTTGAGGAGAAAGTCCGGGTGTTGGCAGTCGGTGGGAGAATGACCGAAGCCAAAGCGGATGGTACCGAAGGAGAGTATATAGCAGTCACATTGGAACTCGACCAAGATCAAACGGTTGATTTGATTAATTCTAAACACCAAGGTGAACTTCAACTCGCTCTTTACAGTAAGTCTGATCTCGAGAAAGACGAAACTGACGAAGAAACGGGAGAAGCAGCAGAAGAAACAGAAGAAACAGAAGAAACCACCGATGAGAATGATATAGAGCAAACAGAAGAAAAGGATACCGTTATAACAGCTGAGGTCGTTACCATTCCTCCAAAGTCGGTCATCCGTGCTACAGCGGGCTTAGAAGGAACACCAATACAGGTAGTGGAAGAAGAAACAACACTGCCGTTGCTAGAAGGTCAGGAAACGGATGAAGAAGGAAGAATCTGGTTGCAGGTGGAAACGGATGAACAGGAAGAAGGCTGGATCAGCAGCCGAATCATCAAGAATAAGAACGAGTAAGCAAGGAGGAAAACTCAATGGGAGAAGAGCAGGGGCAAGGCAAGAAAATCGTGGTAGTCAGTGCATCAGGCGGTGTTGGAAAAACAGCAGTCATGGTCAATCTCGCAGCACAGCTGGCTCAAAGGAATAACAGCGTTACGGTGGTGGATGCAGACCTTTCCTTCGGTGATACAGCATTGGCCTTGGATCTGCAGCCTGACGACACCATCAAAGAGGCAGCGGAGCGGAAGGATATAGATAATATCCAGGCCTATTTGATGAAACACACATCCAGTGTCAAGCTGCTGCCTGCACCCTTGCGCCCGGAACATGCGGAGCTCATTTCCCCTGATTTCCTTGAAGCAGCTTTGAATAAAATCAGCCATGGTAGTGACATCACCCTAGTAGATACACAAACCGGGCTGACTGAGCTTAACCTGAGATTGTTGGAAGCAGCTGATCAAATCCTTGTCATCGGGACTCCACAGATGGCTGTCTTGAAAAATACCAAACTCCTGTTGGAGACATTGGATTTGCTTGGCATGAAGGAGAAGGCATTGTTGGTCATCAATAAATTCATCAGCCCGACCGCCATCAGGGCAGAAGAGATTTCAGACCTCTTAGGTGTAGAAACACCGGTCTACCTCCCAAGGGATGATAAACAGATGGATCATTCCCTTGACCAGGGACAGCCTCTTGTCCTGAACAGTCCGAAGCTTGCCTTTTCGGCAGAAGCTTCGAAGCTGGCTGAGATTATCGGTTTTGATACGGGGCAGCAGCAAATCAAGGATAAGGGCCGAGGAATTCTCGGCAGGATTTCATTAAAAGGAATGAAACGAAGGAGAATGAAGAATGAGTCTATTAGCTAGATTACAGTCGAAAAGTCAGGAAGCAGAGGCACAGGAAAAGGCAGTCCAGGATCTACAGCCGGAAATCACAGAAGCATTGGTGCTTCCTCCTATGGAAGAGAATCCAGCACCGGTGTCTGTACCGGAACCTTCCACTGAATACATCGAGCTGAAAAATCTCATCTTCAAATATATCCTCAAGGAACGCAAGGATGAAGAAATCGATGAGATTGTACATGATCTCGACTCCATCATTTCGGAAATACTCAATGAAAATGAAGGACTCAGCTCTGTCAAGGATTGGCAAAACCTCAAAGAGGAAATCAAAAATGATCTGACAGGCTATGGCCCGATCAACCCTCTGCTGCTTGATGAATCCGTGTCCGAGGTGATGGTGAACGGACCGAAACAGGTATATGCCGAGCGCAACGGGAAATTGGAGCTGACCAATATTAAATTCCGGGATAATGACCATGTGATGGCCGTATTGGAAAAAATTGTTGCACCACTGGGAAGAAGAATTGATGAGAGCAGTCCGATGGTGGATGCACGTCTGCAGGATGGCTCCCGGGTAAATGCAATCATCCCCCCACTAGCATTAGGCGGCCCTACAATTACCATCCGTAAGTTTTCCAAAGATCCATTTACCATCCATGATCTCGTCCGTTTCGGCACGTTGACGGAGGAAATGGCTGCGTTTATCAAGGCCTGTGTAGAAGCAAAGCTGAACATCTTCGTCAGCGGGGGAACTGGTTCCGGTAAGACGACCACTTTGAATGTGCTCTCCTCATTCATCTCCAACAAAGACCGGATTGTCACCATCGAGGATGCCGCGGAGCTGCAGCTTGGCCAGGACCATGTGGTCTCCCTGGAGACAAGGCCTGCCAACATTGAAGGAAACGGTGCCATTGCCATTCGTGACTTGGTAAAGAACTCTCTCCGTATGCGTCCCGACCGTATCGTGATCGGTGAGGTCCGAAGCGGGGAAGCACTGGACATGCTTCAGGCCATGAATACCGGTCATGATGGCTCGCTCGCGACCGGCCACTCCAATAGCCCGCGGGATATGGTTGCCAGGTTGGAGACGATGGTGCTGATGGCGGGAATGGAACTGCCGATCAAAGCAATCCGTGATCAGATCGCCGGGGCTCTTGATGTCATCATCCAGCAGTCAAGGCTGAAGGATGGTACGAGGAGAATCACCAATATTACCGAAGTACAGGGGCTTGAAGGAGACGTCATCGTTCTCCAGGATATCTTTACCTTTCAACAGTCCGGTGTGGATGAAAATGGAAAAATCATCGGCAAACTCGTTCCTACAGGAATCCGGCCGAAATTCTATGACCGGATGGTCAACCAGGGCATCCATCTGCCTGCATCGATATTCTCTGAAAAGGAAGTGTAGAAACCTATGAAACTCATCCTGTTTTCCTCGTTGTTCTTGACCATCTTCTTCTTATTTCTCACTGTTGCAGTCTCTGTGAAGAGGAGAGAGCCGACAACCGACAAAAATAAAGTCACTTTGAAAGACGGCTTGAAGGAAGCGAACCGCAAACTCACCTTGCTGCTGACCAAAAATAAAAAGAAAAGCAAGAAGAAGAACAACCTGGAGCAGGAATTGAGTACGGCTGGGATTCCGGTAAAGCCGGAGGAATTCATTGCCTTTCAGTGGATGGCGGCTGTGTTTCTGGCAGGGCTTCTTCATCTGATTACGGGTAACCTTCTCTTTTCTGCCCTGGGTGTGCCGATCGGGTATATGATCCCGAAATTCTGGCTCAAACGGAAGCAGAGAATCAGAGTGGAACAGTTCAACCAGGCGTTACCCGGTATGATTACTTCGATGGTTGGAGCCCTCAGGGCCGGATTCAGTCTCCCTCAGTCGCTGGCAATGGTTGCAGAGGAATCCTTTTCTCCGTTGAAAGAGGAAGTAGAACTGGTGTTGAAGAAAATGCGTTACGGTGCATCTATGGAGGAAGCCCTACTGGAATGGAAAGAGCGTATGCCCAGTGAAGATTTGGGCCTGATGGTGGAAGCTGTCATTATCCAACGCCAGGTCGGAGGGAACTTGGCCTATCTCCTGAATAAGATTGTGGAAACCATCCGGGAGAGGGGCAAAATCCAAAACCAGATAAAAACTTTGACCGCACAGGGCAGGTTATCCGGTATGATCATCAGCCTGCTGCCGGTGGGTCTGGGATTTGTCATTTTTCTGATCAACCCAGAATACATTAGTTCATTATTCACCAATCCGATTGGCCTCTTCATGCTCGGTGTCGGGCTGATTGGCGGCATTATCGGTTTTGTACTGATACGTAAAATAACAACAATTGAGGTGTAGCAAATGGCGGTTTTGTACAGCAGCTTTTTCATCTTTGTCAGCCTGTTATCTTTTGCATTATTCGGCATGAGAGAGGAAAAGATGGCACATATCCAAAAACGGATACAAGCCTATTTTTCTCAGCCGGCGGCCGCAGAAGCAGGGGGAATGGAAGAGGATGACAGATCCTTCTTCGAACGAGTCATCGGGCCCACTCTGGATTCCTTCAAAATCAAATATAATAAGAGGCTGGGGAAAGAAGAGGCCGCAAAAATTGAAACATTGTTGATGCAGGCCGGCCAGCCGTTCGGTCTGAGTCCGGTGGAATTCAAGCTTGTTCAATCAGGTCTGCTGCTGGGACTGCCGCTGTTTGCATTGTTGATCGGCTGGCTTGCCGGTCTAGGATTCTTCACTATATCGATGGCTGTCATCATCGGTGTCGTCTTAGCGACGATGCTTCCGAAGATGTACTTGAAAAAGACCATTAAGAAACGCAGTGAACTGGCAGGGCGGGAATTACCGGATATCTTGGATCTATTGACAATCAGTCTGGAAGCTGGACTCGGTTTCGATGCCGCCTTAAGCCAGGTAGTCTCCAAGAAAAAGGGAGAAGTTGTGAAGGAATTCAAGGTTTCCCTGGAAGAAATGCGCCTCGGAAGTACGAGGAAGGAAGCCCTGTCTGCCATTAATGACCGCCTGGCATCCGACGACCTTCGTTCCCTGATTTTCAATATCATCCAGGCGGAGAAACTCGGAATTGGGATGGTATCTGTCCTCCGCGTCCAGACAGAGGATATCCGCGAGAGGCGCCGTCAGCGTGCGGAGGAAGCCGCGATGAAGGCGCCAATCAAGATGATGTTCCCGCTGGTTATGTTCATTTTCCCTACATTGTTCATTATTCTACTCGGACCGGCAGTTCTGCAGTTCATGGATGCATTTTAAAATTGTGGCTGTTAAGCGATTGTTGTGACGATACATCCCGCTGCGGAAAGTACACTACGCTGGTAGGGTGCATATGGCAGCAAAGATTGCTCAGAATGAAAAACCGCAAAAAGTGCAAAAGGAAAACAGGGTGTCCCCACAATAAGGGAGACATCCTGTTTTTTATTGCTTTATAATTTGTTCGAGTGCTTGTTCCAGGTCGGTCGTTGGCTGCTGGCAGGAGAAGTTCTCACAGATATAGACGGTCGTCTGCCCGTCGATCGTCTTGTAATCTGCAGTGAACGGGGCAGCCTTTGCCAGCTGATCCGTATCTTCCGCTGCAAGCAGCAGGACATGGGGAAGGAAGCGTTCCTGCAGCCGCTCCACCAATTCTGTACGATCCTTGTCATCTTCTTTTCCGAGAATGACCACTTCCTTGACCGGGTTTTCGGTGAGCTGCAGACTCTGTAGGAAATAAGGACTGGCCGGTGGCATCCGGCTGATATCCTCATAAAAGGTGGAAGACATGATATCAGCTTTATCGAGAAAATCGGTTTCGCCGGTCAGGTGCCCGAGGCGTGTCAGCATGACAGCAGCAACGCTATTGCCGGATGGGATTGCCCCGTCATAGATTTCCTTATCTTCAGTAATCAGCCGCTCGCCATCCTTGCCGCTGAAATAAAAGCCTCCGTTATCCTCATCCCAGAACAATTCAATCATCTGTGCCGCTAATTTCCCCGCCTTATTGAGGTAATCAGCAGAAAAAGTCGCTTCATACATTTCGATATATCCCCACAACAGGAAGGCATAGTCATCAATATATGCTTTATATTTGGTTTCACCATCACGGTGACGGGCCATCAGGCGCTTGCCTTCAAATAATTTTTCCTCGACAAACGTGAGGGCCTTTTCGGCCATTTTGGTGTACTCCCGGTTCCCGAAGGCTTTTCCTGCCTTGGCAAGTGCAGCAATCATCATGCTATTCCAGCCACTGAGGACTTTATCATCGACATGTGGATATACGCGCTTTTCCCTTGCTTCCAACAGCTGCTTCCGTGCCCTGTCCAACTGTTGCTGCAGTTCATCTACGGACAGTCCGCTGGCGCTTGCCTGTTCCCTGAAGTCCCTGCCAATCAGGTTGGGAATATTCTTGCCTTCAAAGTTGCCCTGCGGCCGGATGTTATAGGTTCTCGCGTACAGGGTGGCCAGATCTTCATCAAGCACTTCGTAAATTTCTTCAAAACTCCACACATAATATTTTCCTTCCACACCTTCTGAATCAGCATCGATGGCCGAGTATAAGGCTCCTTCTTCGCCAGTCATTTCCCGCTGGATGAACGTGATGATTTCTTCCGCTATTTTTTTATAGGAAGGGTTCCCGGTAATCTGCCAGCATTCCGTATAGGCAGCCAGCAGCAGGGCATTATCATAGAGCATTTTTTCAAAATGGGGGACCAGCCATTTCTCGTCGGTAGAGTATCTGGCAAATCCGAAACCGATATGGTCGTAGATGCCTCCCTGTGCCATCGACTGCAAGGTGCTTTCTGCAATCTTCAATGCAGCTGTCTCACCGGTGAAGTGATAATGCCTCAGCAGGAACAGCAGATTCTGCGGCATTGGGAATTTTGGTGCTTCGCCGAACCCGCCGTAGGCAAAATCGGAGTTTTTAACCAGCTGCTGATACGCTTTGTCGATGATATCCTTGGACAGCCGTTTTTGGCTTTTCTCCGTCATTGTCCGTTTCAAGGCATCTTTTACACTGGTTGTCACTTCTTCAATATGATCCGGATCCTTGGAGTACCTTTCATGAAGCTGCCTCAATGCATCCATGATTCCCGGACGGCCATATTTGCTCTCTTTCGGAAAATACGTGCCGGCATAGAACGGCACTTGATCCGGTGTCATGAAGATCGTCAGCGGCCAGCCGCCATGGCCCGTCATCATCTGGCAAACCTTCATATATACGGAGTCCACATCTGGACGCTCCTCACGGTCCACTTTGATGGATACATATTTTTCATTCAAAAGGGAAGCAACTTCTTCATTCTCAAAACTCTCATGGGCCATGACATGACACCAATGACAAGTCGAATAGCCGATGGAAAGGAAGATGGGCTTGTTCTCCTTCTTTGCTTTTTGGAATGCTTCCTCTCCCCATGGATACCAATCTACGGGGTTATCAGCATGCTGCAATAAGTAGGGAGATTTCTCGTGGCTGAGACGGTTGGATGTTGGCATTAGAGCACCTTCTTTCTATTATTTACGCACTTTCCTTTATATTACAGCTTTTTTCTAGGTTTCCATATTCCTATTTGTTCATACTTTTACAGGCAGGGCAACCGAAAAAGAGCCCTTTAGAAAAATATTGCCTTGAACGTCCCTTCGTAAACCGGGAAGTAGATGGGTGATGCACTTTCTGGCTGATTGTATATGTTTATCTACTGTCCCGCCATGATTTTTTTCATCTCATAAAAGTTTTCCCCGGTATCTTCCTATTTATGGTAAAGTATGGGTAATAATGCCGGGAAGAAGGTGGAAGTTGTGCGGAGAATGCTGAGGAATGTGGATACGGGGCTGTTGATGCTGATTCTATCTATGCTCGCTTTTGGAGTAATGATGGTTTATAGTGCAAGTTTTGTGTTTGCAGCATTGGAGTATGGGGATGCTTCCCATTTCTTTTCAAAACAGTTGATCTGGACGGTGCTCGGCCTGCTGCTGTTTACCATCGTCAGCTTTATCCCCTATCAGTTGTACGGGAAATTTATTGCATTGTTCGTCGGGATCACGATTCTCCTTCTTTTCTTGGTGCTTGTGCCCGGAATTGGAGTGGAAAGGAATTATTCCACGAGATGGCTGGGAATCGGGCCACTGGTTTTCCAGCCTTCAGAAATAGCGAAAGTTGTCATGGTTCTTTATTTTGCCAGGGTTTACAGCAAGAAACAGGATTATATTGAAGATTTCCGGAATGGTTTCCTGCCGCCATTGATCATGCTTGCCTTTATCTTCTTTCTAATACTTGCCCAGCCAGATCTTGGCACAGGCATATCCATCGTTATTGCCTGCGGAGGGATACTGCTTGTCTCCGGGGCAAAGTTCATCCATCTTGGCGGTCTTGCCCTTGTGGCAGGAAGTGGAATGTCTTATTTGGCGTTTTCCGCTGATTACCGTCTGGAACGGATCACTTCCTTCATGAATCCTTTTGCAGACCCTGACGGAAATGGATTCCAGCTGGTGAACTCCTATCTGGCTATAGGAACATCGGGATTTTCTGGTGAAGGCCTTGGAAACAGCATTCAAAAACTGGGGTACCTCCCGGAAGCTCATACCGACTTCATCCTGTCCATCATTCTCGAAGAATTGGGGGTTTTTGGTCTGCTGCTTGTTATTGGGATGTATTTGCTCTTCCTGTTGAAAGGCTTCCAAATCTTCAAGCAAGCCCCCAGTCATTTCGGCAGACTGCTCGCATTTGGGTTGGTGGTGCAAATAACGTTCCAGGCAATCCTCAACATGGGGGCAATTTCTGGCATGATGCCAATTACAGGCATCACATTGCCGCTGATCAGCTATGGAGGATCCTCGATGGTCATCACGTTGATCAGCCTAGGTGTTCTCATGAACATATCACTTCAGTCCAACCAGCTCCTAGAAAGAGCTCAATCATAGATGAAATACAAGATGTTTAGAAGGGAACCGAGCGGTGGTTCCCTTTTTGTATTGGCCGGAGGGTTGACACAAAACGGACAAAAAGAGAAAACGATCTCAAGAAAATATTGAAAATGATAATCATTTTCAATTAAAATTAACATATACTAACTAGTAATAAGGTGGTGTCAGTAGTGAGCAGAATTCTGATGTTATATGCAAGCAACACTGGCAATACGGAACAGGTCATGGAAATAATCAAGGATTTCCTGCAAAGCAAACAGTATGACATAGTGGTCAAATCCTTTGAATTCGACCCAATTGATGAGAAAGAAGTCCTTGCGTATGATGCTGTCCTGATCGGTACCTATACATGGGATGATGGAGAGCTGCCGTACGAAGTGGAGGATTTCTATGAAGATATAGAAGAAGTGGATATAAACGGAGTGGTAATGGGTGTGTTCGGCTCGGCGGATTCCTTTTATGATACGTACGGTGGAGCAGTGGATTTAATGGCAGACCGTCTGGAGGCGCTCGGAGCAGAAGTGCTTTCCCAGCGGCTGAAAGTGGATCTCGAGCCCGACAAGGAAGATGAGAAAAGCTGCAGAATGTTCGCTGAGGCGATGATGGAGAAAATTCTGCAGAAATCGCATCCCATTTAACAGAGCTTTGCCGTAGGGCAGAGCTTTTTTTCTTGAAAATAAATGTCATTTACTCTTGTAGTGTGAGAGAATATTATATAATCTAAATAATGTAACGGCATGGATAGAGGATGAGATCAATGAGCATAGTGATTGGAATAGACGGAGGCGGCACCAAGACACTGGCAGCTGCTTCGGATGAAAATGGGAGCGTAATAGCTCAGGCCAAGGCCGGGCCTACGAACCCGAATGCAATGGAAAGAACAGTACTTGCCGGGGAGTTCAAGCAGCTATTCACTGAATTGGAAAAACAACTGTCCAATGGCTTGCATGATGTTTCCCATGTTTTTGCCGGAGTGGCCGGTACGGCACATGAAGCAAATCAGAAACTTGTGGAAGAATTAATCATCCCCCATCTGTCGGAGGCGACGGCTGTGCAGGTCCAGCCTGACATTATGAATGCTTTGTATTCGGGAACGTTCGGCACCCCCGGCATTGTGCAGATTGCCGGTACCGGATCAATCGCCTATGGCCTGAACAGCTGTGGGCAGAGTGATCGTGTCAGTGGCTGGGGTTATTTGCTGGGGGATGAAGGGAGCGGCTTTGATATTGGTCGGCAGGGTCTGCTGGCAGCCCTGAAGTCTTGTGACGGCAGGGGGCAGGAAACGATGATTCTTCCCTTGCTTTATGATCACTTCGAAGCGGCTGAGCCACAGCAGCTGATCAACAAGGTGTACGGGGCAGCTCAACCAAATGATGCAATAGCTTCTTCTGCCAGAATTGTCTTCCATGCCTATAAGCAGGGTGACCCTGCCGCAGAAGGGATCCTTGATCAGGCAGCTTTGGAAATTGCCCGGAATATACGGGTGCTCCTTGAGAGGTTGTTTGCTTGGGGTGAAAGGGTTCCGGTTGTACTGGCAGGCGGAATTTTTTCCGACAAAGCTGTGATGGTGCCTAAAGTTCAAAAGCTGTTGGAAGACAGACAGGAGATCCAATGGACTGATCCGGCCCTGCCTCCTGTCGGTGGTTCACTTATCGGGGCCTGCAAAATGGACAAAACTGCCAATAAGGAAAGTTTTATCCAACAATTAATAGAGTCATTTCAGGAAAGCAGGTGAACAGCAAATATGTCAACATCTAAAGGCGGCCTGGTCATTTTAAAAGAAATGCTGAACAGTCTGCCGCCGTCTGAAAAGAAAATAGCCTTATATATTTTGGAAAACCCGGAGGAATCCATCCATTTAACCGCGCTTGCGTTGGGAGAAAGAAGCCAAACGAGCAGTGCAGCAGTCATACGTCTCTGTAAATCCTTGGGACTCAAAGGTTTCCAGGAACTTAAAATCCGGGTCGCAGGAGATTTGCGGGAAGATTCGATTGAAGAATACAGGGATATTGAACCTGACGAAAATGTCAGGGATATTATCAGCAAAGTGACGGCAAATACTGTTCAGACACTGAATGAAACAGCAGATATGATTAGTGTAGAGCAGTTGGAGCAGGCAGTGAACATTTTATCCAAGGCAAAGTCGTTCACATTCTTCGGGTTTGGTGCTTCCTATATTGCCGCAATGGATGCCGAGCAGAAGTTCATGCGGCTCAATAAAAATGTCCAGTCCTTTTCGGATGTACATATGGCAGCGACTGCTATTGCCAATAAAGGGCCGGAAGATGCGGTGATTGGTATATCCTTTTCCGGGAATACACCGGAAGCCGTCAAATTGATGCAGCTTGCCAAAAAGCAGGAGGCAGCAACCATCGGCATCACGAAGTATGGCAAGTCACAAATCGCAGCCTATACGGACATCGTACTCTATACCTCTGCTGCAAAAGAGGCGACCTTCCGCACAGGCGCCACATCTTCGAGGATTGCCCAGCTTCATATGATCGATCTTCTGTTAATGTGTCTTTCATCAGCAGATTATAAACATACAGTCGACCATTTGGATCAGACACGGGAGGCCATATCATTTTTGCATGACAGGCAGTGACATGTTGTCCTGCTGTGCCTTGTGTAAAATTTTATTACCACCTATTCAATATTATATTGACAAAAAAATTCAACCTGCCTATAATTAAGACAATTACAAACAGGCACAAATTCTATGAAAACGCTTTTATACTTGCGGCCGGTACTATATACTTACAGATAAGGAGTATACAAGACTATGGAATTGTCCCAATTAACGACTGAACAGAGAAATCCGAATAGTATGAACTTGGATCAAATGCCTGCAATGGAAATATTGAAGATCATCAATCAGGAGGATAAGCAGGTCGCATATGCCGTAGAGAAAGTTCTGCCACAGGTGGAAAAGGCGGTAGAGGAAGTGTCTGGTGCGTTGAGGAATGGCGGCAGGCTTTTCTATGTGGGGGCCGGGACAAGCGGCAGGCTGGGAGTGATGGATGCCTCGGAATGTCCTCCAACCTTTATGACCCCGCCGGATATAGTACAGACAATCATGGCAGGCGGTACAGATGCCTTCTTCCAGGCAGTAGAAGGATCTGAGGATGATGAGGACCAGGGGGCCAGGGATCTTCTGCAGAGAAATTTGACCGATAAAGATGTGGTCCTCGGTATCACCGCCAGTGGCAGGACTCCTTATCCGATTGGAGCCCTTAAGCAGGCGAGGAGAACAGGCGCCTACACCATCTCCCTATCCTGTAATGAATCGTCACAGATTTCGAGCTTTGCAGATTGCGGGATTGAAGTGATTGTCGGGCCCGAAGTGCTCACCGGATCTACGCGTATGAAAGCGGCGACTGCCCACAAAATGATTTTGAATATGATTAGTACCGCCTCCATGGTAAAGATGGGCAAGGTCCATGAAAATCTGATGGTGGACGTCCATGCCAGCAATTATAAATTGATGGAACGCGCCAAACGGACAGTCATGGAGGTGACAAATGCGACCTATGAGAAAGCAGAAGAAGTGCTCTCCGTGACCGGCTTTGAAGTGAAGCCTGCCATTGTCATGATCCAGGCAGGCGCAGAACTGGAAGCGGCCAAGGCGGCAATCAGCCGAAATGGTGGTTATGTAAGGAAGGCAATTGAATCACTGGTATGACAACAAAGGGGGAAACAGCATTAATAGCCCGATGGCTGTTGATGAGTTTCATATATATCTATCAAAAAGGGGGAAAATCAGTTGAAGGAATTACTAAGGGGACGTTTGCTCATTCTATTTGCTGCTGTCCTGCTCATGGGACTGCTGGCAGCCTGTTCCTCGGATGAAGGGGCTTCCGGGGACGGAGCGGATGATGCTGATACAGGTTCGGAAAGTGGAGAAGGCACAGGTGATGGTGAAATCTCAGGGGAACTGGAAATCCAGTATTTTGTCGGTGGATACGGCGACTCCTGGTGGAAAGAGGTCATCGCTGATTTCCAGGAAGAATACCCGGATGTAACCGTTACGGAACATGCTGGTCCTAATATCAATGATGAGATGAGAACACGCTGGGTTTCCAATAATCCGCCGGACGTCGTCTACATTGACGGGGCAGGATCCAGCGAGACTCAGATGGTGGAAGACGGACAGCTCATGAATCTGACCGAATGGCTGGATGAGATCGAGCTGGAGAACGGTGAAAAACTTGCCGACAGTTTTATTGTAGACCCTGCAACATATGATGGGGAAATCTATTCTTTGCCATTAGTATTTGATACATGGGGCACTTGGTATGACCGTGCTTGGTTTGATGAAGAGGGCTATGAAGTGCCGGCAGATTTTGAGAGCTTCATGAGTTCGATGGAAGAGATTAAAGAAGCGGAAGGGATCGAGCCGTTCGTTACAAGCGGACAGCATCCATACTACTTCCTGCGTGGCATGCTCTATCCGGCTTTCGGTGCTGCCGGCGGTGACAAACTGCTGAATGATTTGATCACTGGTGCGGAGGGCGCCTGGACCAGTGATGTGGTGCTGGAGACGATGAAAAAGGTAGAAAGAATGCAGCAGGAAGGCATGATTGATTCGGGACTGGGGTCGTTGAACCATACGCAGTCACAAATGAATTTCCTTCTGCATGAAAATGCTTTTGTCCCGGTAGGATTCTGGCTGCCGAATGAAATGGCCAATGATACACCGGAAGGCTTTGAGTACGGATTCATCCCGTCACCGATGCAGGATGCCGGTGAACCATATGCTATCGTACCGGATTTGCGACCGTTGGCAATTGCCGAGGAGGCAGAGAACCCGGAAGCTGCCAAAGCATTCGTGGAGTTTGTGTTCTCCAGGGATTACGCCATGTCCTTCTCTGAACATACAGGTGCAATCATGAATATGACTGAAGTTGATTTGACCCAGAGTGATGATGTTCCTCCTTACTTGGTGGAGGCAAATGAAATGATCAATGATCCGGAACAGGTGCAAATCTACCATAAACCACATCCAATGAGTGCTGATCTGGAAACACCTGTCGGGGATGCTTTGATGTCGCTGATGCTCGGAAACATGACAGCGGAAGAATTTGTGGAAGCTGCGGAACAGGCTGCAGCCGAATACCGCAACTAATAGCGGGAAGGTATGGGAGGGAAGGGCATCATTGTCTTTCCCTTTCATGCTATTTATTTCTTTTCAGAAGAGAGTGATTGAAATGGTGCAGTCGAAAAAACAAAAATATACATTTCTTGCTGTTTGTCTTGTACCCACTTTTATCATGTTTGCCATTTTCACGCTCTACCCATTGTTCAGCGGATTGTATTATTCGTTCTTTGAATGGTCGGGTTCTTCGGCAAACCGGGAGTTCATCGGGTTTGATAATTACATACGTCTTTTTAATGATGCCATTATCCCGCACACCATCATCCATGACTATTTCCTGGTCGTGACAAAGGTGATCGGCATTATGATCATGGCCATGTTCATTGCAGTAGCACTGACACAGCTGAAGATAACAGAAGCCCCTTTTTACCGGATTGTATTTTTCTTCCCGAATATCATGTCAGTCGTAGTCATCGGTATCCTTTGGACCTTCATTTATAATCCGGATCTCGGACTCATCAATTCAGGGTTGGAAGCGGTCGGCCTGGACAGCTGGGCAAAGCCGTGGCTTGGAAGTGAAACCTGGGCATTGCCAAGTCTTGTACTGCCATCGATATGGGCAGGTATCGGCCTGTTCATGCTGATGCTCATGGGCGGTATTTCCAATATCTCCAAAAGTTATTACGAGGCAGCTGATATTGATGGTGCTACGGAATGGCAGAAATTCTGGAAGGTAACAGTGCCGCTGGTATGGCCGCAGATAAAAATTTCCATTCTCTACATTGTCATTACGACATTAAATGGCTCTTTTATCATTGTCCAAGTCATGACAGGTGGCGGGCCGAATAATTCCACCCATGTCATGGGGTCTTATCTCTATCAGCAGGCTTTTGTCCAGTACAACTTTGGCTATGGTGCGACCATCGGAGTGATGATTCTTGCCCTCTCCTTGATCACTGTCCTCCTGCTGCAGCTGATCATGCGCCGTGATAGAGTGGAATATTAACGAAGCCGGGTACATGCTGGATTGCAAAAAGGGGGAGTAACTGTGAAGCGCAGTGTTGGAGAAATGTTGGGAAGAGCGGGGATAAGAATCCCGCTCATATTATGGACGATCGCTGTTTTATACCCTATTTTCTGGATGTTTCTCGGTTCTTTCAAATCGAATGCCGAGATATACAGAAATCCATGGGGACTGCCGGAAACCTTCAATTTCCAGAATTATGCGGATGCCTGGAATAACTATAATATTGGAACAAGCGTATTCAACAGTCTGATCGTGACGGTGGTGGGCGCAGTATTGACTTTGGTTCTTGCCATACCAACCGCCTATGCAATTGAGAGAATCAAATTCAAAGGAAGCAGTTTTCTGTTCACTTTATATGTATCAGCCATGATGATCCCGATGGTACTTGGCTGGATTCCATTGTTTTTCCTTTTGATGGACTTGGGAATGCTGGATAATATCTTTGGACTGGCCATCGTATATGCAGTGAGCCAGCTGCCATTTACCATCTTTGTATTGACCAGTTTCATTGGTACCATTCCGAAGTCATTGGAGGAGTCTGCGGCCATTGACGGCCTATCTCCTTATGGGGTGTTATGGAAAATCATCACCCCCTTGTCGATGTCGGGAATCATCACGGTCACCATTATGAACAGCATTCAATTCTGGAATGAGTATTTCATGGCATTGATTTTCCTGCAGAGCAGTGAAAACTACACACTGGCCCTGGCGATTGATTATATAAGCAGTGAAGCACAGTATACGAATGCCTGGGGAACCTTATTCGCCAGTCTGGTAATTGCCATTGTACCGGTAATCATCCTCTATGCCATCTTCCAGCGGAGGATTGCACAGGGAATGACGGAAGGGGCCATAAAAGGGTAAAGCCAGCTGGAGGCAGATAGTTTAATTAAAGGAAATTCCGAAGAGTAGATGTATACACCCGTTCTGGACAATATACTTCGCTTTCCGCGAGCGGCTGGTGAGCCCCCTCGTGCTATCGCACTTCGGAGTTTCGCCCTATGCCTTCCTCTCGCATGAGTTTACGTATATTTCCTCCTCTAAAATAGTTGATTCTTCGTCTTTGGTATGGATGTTTTTTTTATGTCCCATATTCTTGTCGTTGGAAGTAGGGGGCATGAGTGGACAGAATGTTTAATCAACAATAACAGCTGAACAATCTCTGATTCTATAAGGCAGACTCATGAAAAACCAGCCGTCTTCTTAGCGAAGGCGGCTGGTTTTTGTTTGCTGGATTAATAGATGAGATACTGTTTTCGTACGTGTTTGAACTCTTTTAACTCATCTCTCCACTGCTTCTCGATTTCCTTTACAGAGTCACCGTTTTCAATGGCCTCACGGATCCAGCCATTTCCGATCAGATTATCAAAGAAGGATACACCTGCACTGTTTTCTGCACGGAATTGGAAATCCTCTGGATACAAATCATGCAGGGTTTTAACCATATGCAGGCCGGTCGTTACCGGCTGGAAAGGCTGCTTATTGGTCACATGGATTTCAACGCCGTGACTAAGGTTACCACTGTGCTTGGAGAAAGATGGTGTAAAGGATGCAGCGCGGAAGGTGACCCCGGGAAGATTCAACTCATTCATTGCCTGGGCAAATTCCGTGCTGTTGATGAATGGAGCACCGATCAGTTCGAATGGCTTTGTTGTCCCGCGTCCTTCTGAAACATTCGTCCCTTCAATCAGGGCGGTACCCGGATAGACCAGCGTTGTATCGAATGTCGGCATATTAGGCGACGGCAGGACAAATTCCAGGTCTGTCCGGTCATAATACATATTCCGTTTCCAACCGTCCATCTCTATGACAGTCAGGTCTGCACCAATTCCGAATTCCTCATTGAATAGCTTTGCAAGTTCACCGACTGTCATACCGTGTCGGAGTGGGATAGGATAGTTCCCGACAAATGAAGCATAATTTTCATCCAGGACAGGACCTTCCACTTTTTGGCCGCCTAGCGGGTTCGGACGGTCCAGCACAATGAATTCTTTGCCGTTTTCTTCTGCAGCTTCCATAGCATAGGCCATGGTATAGATATACGTGTAGAATCTTGTCCCGACATCCTGAATATCAAATAGAAGAACATCTACATCTTCCAGCATATCTGCTGTTGGTTTCCGTGTTTGGCCATAAAGGCTGTATACAGGGAGGTTCGTTTTTTCATCCACATAGAATTCTACATATTCTCCGGCCTGTGCACTTCCACGTACCCCGTGTTCTGGACCGTATAAGGCGGTTAATTCCACATCCGGGTCACTATGCAGCAGGTCGACGATACTGTTCAACTCTGAATCGACTCCTGTCGGGTTGGTGATCAATCCGACCCGTTTGCCGTCCAGCAGTTCTTTCTGCTCATCGAGCAGCACTTCCACTCCAAGCTTCAATTCGTTTGGTTTTTTTCCATTTCCATTGTCTCGGTCTGCGAGTACCACTGTCAATGAGCTAAGTACCAGAACCAACGTCAGGATGGTGATCCATGTTTTCTTCATCAACTCTCCCCCTTAATATGATAGACCAAGTCCATAATCAAACAGTACATTTCCCTCTTGATCCGGTATGGTCACCGGCAGCATTCCTGATGGCTGATTGTCTCCGAATAGGGTTGCAGCTGTTGCTTGGAAGCTTGCATTGCGAAAGCCGTATTGTGCAAGATACGCATCAATTTGCGGGTATGCCATCAAATCATATGGATTGCGGATGCCGATGCCGATCACCGGTACTTCGAGTTCCTCTATCAATTGGTGGACCAGTCTCATTTGGCTGCTGTCCGGGCTTCTGCCAGCCACATTATAGGTGTAAGTGCCCGCGATGATGGCTTTGATCCCCTCTAATTCTTCCAATTCCTCTTTGGTGAGAGGCCCATCGCTTGTAATCAATGCTGTGTTCCCATGATAGTCTTTCACTGCTTCGTGCAGGTTGCTGCTAAAGGTGTTTCCAACCACGGCCAATTGGTCGTCAGATGAAAGGTCCAGCGGCAGGACGTCGTCATTTTTAACCAAAGTGATTGACTGCTCTGCTGCCCTCTGTTCTACCTGTTTATGGGCCTGGGAACCTACTGTGTTTTCTGCTTCGGCTATCTTTGCTTCCACTGACGCCGGATCTTTTTCTTTGAGGATTCCCCGATTCAGTTTCAGTTCAAGAATACGTGCTACCGATTCTTCTATTCGTTGTTCACTGATTTCCCCGTCTTCCACTGCTTCGCGTAAACCGTCGGCAACTTCCTCCAGCCCCACCGGCATCAGGATGATATCCGTCCCTGCTTTTACCGCCCGTTTGACTGCATCGACCGAACCAAAGTGATCACTGATGGCTCTCATATTCAAGGCATCTGTAATAATCACACCATCGAAGCCCATTTCCTCGCGCATCAGTCCAGTAAGAACCTTATGGGATAGGGTAGCTGGCAAGGAGATTTCTGAACCGTCCTTTTGGGAAACTACTTTAGTATCATCGATATTCGGAAAGGTGACATGAGCAGTCATAATCGCGTCGATACCTGCATCCATTGCTTTTTGAAATGGATATAGTTCCACCTCGGAAAGCCTCTCCTTGTCATACGGAACTTCTGGAAGGCCGAGATGGGAGTCGACAGATGTGTCTCCATGTCCCGGGAAGTGTTTTGCTGTAGTGGCCACGCCTGCTTGCTGGAGTCCTTGCGTATAAGAAATGCCAAGGTCTGCCACAAGCTCCGGTGATTCGCCAAAGGAGCGGACACCTATGACTGGATTATCCGGGTTGTTATTGACATCCATGACAGGGGCCAGGTTCATGTTGATGCCGAGGGATTGTAGCTCCTCGCCGATGGCTCGTCCCACTTGTTCGGTAAGCTCTTCAGACCTTGTTGCACCAAGGGCCATATTCCCTGGCATATCAGTACCTGACTGGAGTCTTGTTACCACCCCGCCTTCCTGATCAATGGTCATCAATAAACCATATTTCTCACTTGCTTCTTGATAGGCTGCCACCAGTTTTGCGGTTTGTTCAGTGGTTACGACATTTTCTCTGAACAAAATGACACCGCCAAGATGGTATTTCTGGACAATTCGTTCAATTTCAGGGAGCATTTCGGTCACGTTTTGCCCGTTCCATGTACGGAAGTCAGGCATGAGCATTTGGCCGATTTTTTCGTTCAGTGTCATATTGTCTATCGCTTGATCAATCAAGTCATAATCGCTGCCCTTCTGCTTGATTACCATCTGTCCAGATGGTTTTGTATGAACGGCAATCCTGTCAGTGGAGGAACCATCACTGACCGTGATAAAACTTCGCCCGTTCTGCCCGGTGAAGGTGACCGTCCCGTCCTTGTCCACCGTAGCGACATTCTCATTTTTGGACTGCCAGGCAAGATTTTCGGAAACGGAAGTGAAGTGGCCATCTTCCTGTATATTCAATGCTGTCAGATCAATTTGGCCATCTTCTACCTCTACACTTGCTTCGGGAACATTTTGAAGGATCATCAACTTATTGGCAGCCTGGCTGTCTGCTGCTTTGGCTGGTTCAATGGCTGTTCCAAATGGAGCCATCAATAATACTGCCGATGCCAGGGTAAGAAATGCAGACGTTCGTGCAGATTTCATATGCTTCCTCCTTATTAGTAGTCACGTTGTGTCCATTCATTGGTGTTGATGTTATATGGGATGGGATTGCCGGAAACATCCGTTATCTGCAAATTGTTGAGGTACCAGCCGCGTCCATTTGCGCCACCATCTGTCTGATAGGTGAAACGGATATGATTGGTATCATGTGGAAGATGAAACTCTTTATGCAACCAGTGATCACTGGCACCGGTATACGGTCCGTCCAGTTCTTCCCAGTTCACCCCATCTTTGGAGAATTCAACCTTCCCGTAATCATAATGATTCTCAATGTTGTACCACGTATTGAAAGTCAGGGTGGCGTCTCCCTGAACATCCATTTCAGCGGTCAATGTCCGACTTAAATCATCACCATACCCGGAGAACCAGCTGTCTGTCCCTTTCGGAATATCGACTGGGATGGAATCAGCGACCAGACCGGCAAAATCTTGTCTGGCAGGATTAGTGGATACCGTGTTCCGGGAAGGGTGCACTCGGTTTGTCAACAGAATAGCAATCGTATCATTTTGTTGACTGATTACCAGGGAAGTTCCTGTATACCCAGTATGCCCAATCGTTTGGGAATCGGATAACCCATCCATATACCAGCCCTGCATCAACTCCCAACCAAGCCCATGTTCGTTACCAGGGAACTCGGGTATTTGATTTTCGGTAAGAAGTTCGACCGTTTCAGGCTGAAGTATCTGCTTTCCTCCATAGCTTCCATCTTGAAGAAACATATGGGCGAATTTAGCCAGGTCTGTTGCAGTAGAAAATACACCTGCATGTCCAGCAACACCATCAAGCGACCAAGCACTCTCATCATGTACTTCTCCATGGACAAGTCCTCGCCCTATTCCTGGTTGATATTCCGTGGCAGCTATCCTGTCGTGTAATTCTGCCGGAGGGTTGTACATCGTGTCGGTCATACCAAGCGGGCTGGTAATACGTTCACGGACGAATTGGTCCAGACGTTGATTGGACAGTTCTTCTACTAACACACCAAGGGTGATCATATTCAAATCACTATAAGTGTAGGTGGTGCCAGGAGCGTTTTCCAATGGATAGTGCAGAACATGCTGGATCCTATCTTCACGACTGTCTCCAATCGTATAAAGTGGTATCCATGGGGTGAAGCCGGATGTGTGGGTCATGAGCTGTCTGATGGTGACATCTTCTTTCCCGTTAGCGGCAAATTCGGGAAGATGCTCGGCAACGGGGTCGTCCAATTCAAATGCACCTTGTTCATACAGGATCATCGCTGCGGTAGAGGTGAAAATCTTGCTGATTGAAGCTAGGTCGAAGATGCTGTCTTTCTTCATGGGGAGGGGGTCGTCTGTCTGATTGCCTTGGTCATCTTCATAGAGGTAAGCATGTCCATATGCTTCATGCTGTACAATATGGCCTTTCCTGGCAACCAGTGTCACTGCACCGGGCATCGTCCCCTGTTCGATATGTCTTTCGATGACAGGGTCAATCTCTTGTAGCGGCCCTTTCAGCATGCCTGCTCCGCGTATAGACCCGGGATGAACGACAGAAGAAGAAGGACCAGGCTTTCCCCATTGAAAGCGAGGGTGTACATCCTTTCCTGCTGTCACGGGAACGATACTCCCAGCCATCAAGGCAAGGGCGAAAAGGAATGTAAGCATTGAATTGGCGATTTTCCTAAACATATATAGCCTCCTTGTTTAGTAGTTTCATAGACTGAATCTTCTATGAATTCGTTTACATTAATATAAAGATAATCGTTATAGGTAAAATAGTCTATCGTACAAAGATACCAATTAATGTAATTTTATTTTACATAGTAGGGCATAAGGAATGGTGCAGAAGACTGACAATTATTAATTATTAGTATTAATTTTTCCTATGTAATGGTAATATGTATAGGTAAGAAAGCGCTTTAATCAAAGATAGAAAAATAGGAGGGGTCTTATGGAACAAGTGACAATTGACTTTTGGTCTGCTTTCTGGTTTATCGTCCCAATGCCCTTGCTGGTTGTATGGGCATTGATCACCTTTTTTACAGAGAGGGAGCGTGATGATTCATGAACCCGACATTAATTACGTTTGCTTTCTATTTGATCATGATGATTGCCATCGGGATTATCACCTATCGTATGACCAATACATTATCTGATTATGTATTGGGCGGACGGAGACTGGGAAGCTGGACAGCCGCTTTCTCTGCGTCTGCGAGTGACTTCAGCGGCTGGCTCCTGATAGGACTGCCTGGTGCTGCATATGCTGCTGGTCTTGGACAGTGGAGCTTGTGGATCGCTATTGGTCTGGCAGTCGGTGCAATGATCAATTGGCAATACGTAGCAAAACGGCTCCGAATCTATACAGCTTACTCCAATGATTCGATCACATTGCCGCAGTTTTTGGAAAACCGATATCGGGATAACTCTCATCTGTTACGAGTGATTTCTGCTGTATTTATTTTATCATTTTTCCTTTTCTATACTGCATCTGGTCTTGTAGCGGGTGCGAAGTTGTTTCAAGGGACCTTTGAGATTGATTATCATATCGCATTGACGGTCGGTGCTATCATCATCGTTGGTTATACATTTCTTGGAGGATTCTTGGCAGTAAGTATCACCGACTTGATTCAGGGTGTCTTGATGTCTGCCGCCTTATTATTCACATCCATCTACGGCATTGTGCAAATCGGCGGATTCGGAGAACTCTTTAACCAGCTCGGTTCCATCAGCGGCAGCCTTGTTGATGCATTCGCAGCCACTTCCTACGACGGGGCGGATGGAGGGTTGTGGCAGCCTGCTGGAGCTATCGGCGCAGTCGGCATTATTTCTGCTCTGGCATGGGGGCTTGGCTATTTCGGGCAGCCACATATTCTGGCACGTTTTATGGCAATCAAGTCCCATAAAGAAGTAAGAAAAGCAAGGTTGATCAGTGTAGCTCTAGGCCTGGTAATTCCCTTGTACGGGGCGTTGATTGTTGGTATGCTGGGAATAGTAACCTTTAACGAACCACTGGCTGACTCAGAGCAGGTATTCATCCAGCTTGTCCAAGTCGTTTATAATCCGTGGATTGCGGGTATTCTCCTTGCAGCAGTTCTGGCTGCAATCATGAGTACTGTCGATTCCCAACTGCTTGTTTCTTCCAGTGCTTTATCGGAGGATTTCTACCGGCGGTATTTCCGTAAGCAGGCAAGTGATAAGGAATTAGTATGGGTAGGACGAATTTCTGTTCTGGTCATTGCAGTGGCTGCATTGATGCTCGCATGGAATGAAACCAGCTCAGTACTTGATCTTGTTTCTTATGCGTGGGCAGGATTCGGGGCTACTTTCGGGCCAGCCATTTTGTTTTCCCTGTTCTGGCGGAGAACATCACGTAATGGAGCGGTTGCCGGTTTGATTGTCGGTGGTGTTACAGTGTTCCTCTGGCCGCTGACCGGATCGGCGTTGTATGAAATGGTACCAGGATTTGTACTTTCCAGCCTTGTCATTGTATTGGTAAGCCTGCTTGGAAAAGGGCCTACAAAAGAAATCCAAGATGAATACGACAAAGTTGCCGGCGTTAAATAATCAAGGAGTGATAGAAATGACCGAAAAAATCTATGGAAATACGCCTTGCTATCTTGGCGGAAAAAAAGTGAGCATATCGGATAATAATTTAGAAGATAGAGATGTCCTTATATATGGAGTACCATGGGAAGGTGCAGTGACATGGGGTGATTATACAGGCGCCGAACTTGGCCCGAAAGTCATTCGGCTGAGTTCCGCCCGTTATTCCGGCTATCTGCCGGAATTGGACGGCATGGATGTACTGGAACACTATAAATTGGGTGATTTAGGTGATGTTGACGTTGTTCCTGCTGACACAGTCGAGACCATGCGCAGGATTGAAAGCTTCGCCTCCAATGTTTGGAAAACTGGTAAATTCCCGGTGGCCTTCGGGGGAGACCATGGCATTACGTATCCGATTGTCAAGGCGTTGAGTGAAGAAGTGGATGGCCAGGTGGGAATCATCCATCTTGATGCCCATTATGACAACCATCCGGATTACGAAGGGGACCTCTATGCAAGGAGCACCCCATTCCATCGCATTTATGAAAGTGAAAGTGTGAGAAATGAAAGCATCGTGCATATGGGCATACATGGACCGAGAAACAAACCGGAAACTGGCAAATACGCAGAAGAAGTAGGGGCCACTACCATTTCGGTCAGGGATGTCCGGAAAGCGGGCAACTCGAACCAATTGGAGGACCTGGCGAAAAAAGCGTATGATATCGCCAGTGAAGGTACAGAAGCAGTATATCTGAGTATCTGCAGTGATGTGTTGGATTTCGCATTCAATCCAGGCGGGCCGGTCGATGGCAACGGCCTCACTTCATTTGAACTGCTAGAACTCGTCCATGAATTTGCCAAGTTGGGTATCCGTGGGATGGATTATGTGGAAGTCTACCCACAGCAGGACACGAATGACAACTCTTCCCACTTTGTTACCTATGCCGTACTGTATGCATTGGCAGGAAACATCCTTCACGATCAAAACAAATAAAATAGAGGAAAAGAGGGCACCTCATAACAGGGTGCCCTCTTTTTACGGTTGCAGGCAGGCCCCTTATCATCACCTGAAACTTGAAGTGATTTTCTTGTAAATATCGGTCACATTTACCTATTTTATCGGGTAAGATAATGCAAAATGCCCTTGTTACAAAAAGTAAGTTTGTGATAATCTTAAATAAGTTGATGGGGGATGAGGAGGGTCAATTTGAATAGAGAAAACATAGAAGACCTGCTTCACAATTGCAATAGAATGTCGCAAGAGATAGAACAGATAAAAACGAACAGCAAGCAGATGAACGAACTATTGAATGATTTGGAAGCAAAGGTGAAGCATGCAGGAAGTGATTTGGACAGTTTATACAAGGATATAGATAAACTGGAAATGAAATTTGATAGGGTGGAACCTCTGCTAAGGAGGAGGATCAGAAATTGTCTCTTTTGGAGAGTCGGTTAAGCGTGCATATGCAGGCTTTTTTTTTATGCTTAAAGACCGATAAGGATCAGGTGAATGGATTGAAAGGGAACAAACGTTCTATTTTATGTGTTTTTATGATATACTTGCCACATGGTAATGTTCCTAGGGAGTTGTCGGCCAACCCTTCGTGATAGGGGAGGGGGTGATACAGTTGAACACGTTCGAAGTAATCACGCTGATGTTCACCTTTGGTACTTTCCTGATTGCCTTGTTGACACTGGTGATTCGAATGATCAATAAAAAATAGGCCCTGTGTATTGGTAACGTCAGGGGCCTATCAGACTGACTGCCGATTCCTCTCAAGGAACCGCTTATCTCGGGGGCCGCAGCTGCATCTGTGGCCCGTTTATTTTATGCATCTTTTTACCTACATTATACCATATTCTGTTCTTTTTCAAGAATAAAAGATATATGTCTGCACAGCATGGCGAAAAAAGCTGGCTATTGTCATTTTATTTCCTGGGCAATAGGCCATTCTTCTGGCAAGTGGGTAGATGAACAGATATCCTTGCTGCTCATATAGTAACTATGTGTATGTGAAAGGAGAATGAATATGTATTATTACATGCATCCGTCATATTATCATAGTGGATATGAGGCATATATGCGTGCAAATGGACAGCAGACAGAGCTGTTGGAGGCATTGCTGAGGGCCATGGAAGGAGAAAGCAGAGCCATCGACTTCTATGAAAGACTCAGGAAAACAGCCCCGAGCAGAATGGCACAGGAAAAGGTGGAACATGTACTGGAGGACGAGAGGCTGCATTTGGAAATGTTTGTCGACCTTTATAGGGCATTATCAGGCAAAAGCCCCAAATACCGAACGAGAAAAAAGCAGATATCCGGATTCAAGGAAGGTATACGTGAAGCATTCGAAGATGAAATAGAAGCTTATGAGTTTTACAGGGATAATTACCTGCTTACACAGGATGGAAGAGTCAGGGACGTGTTTTTCCATGCAATGACAGACGAAATGGAACATGCGACACGCTTTGGGTTTATGTATCGTGATCTATAGAACGGTTAGGGATGGCTGATGATGTCATCCTTTTTTCATTTGTGTAGCCTTGTGCTATATTAATATTTAGTGTTGAGAAAGGAGTCGGTAGCTTGGAAATAGAGGATGGTCATGAGAAAAAAGTAGATTTATATCGGTTCATGCTGTTTCTTGGCATTATTATGGTGGCGTTCAATTTACGTCCAGCAATCACTTCGGTCGGACCGTTGATGGGAGTGATCCGCGATGACTTAGGGCTTTCCAACTGGAGTGCCGGTTTGTTGACAAGCCTTCCGCTTGTAGCATTCGCAATCATTTCCCCGGTGGCTCCGAAACTTGGAAATAGGTTCACCAATGAGCGTACCCTGCTGTTAGGGTTATTCGTCCTGTTTGTCGGCATAAGCATCCGCTCGGTTTCATTCATGTTATTTGTTTTTATCGGTACCTTATTGATCGGGATAGGTATTGCCATATGCAATGTCCTCTTGCCTGGTGTGATCAAGGAGAAGTTTCCGGCAAAGGTTGCCTTGATGACGAGCATTTACTCAACCGCCATGGGGATATTTGCTGCTACAGCTTCCGGTCTTAGTATCCCACTTGCAACTGGGTTAGGACTTGGTTGGCAGACTGCATTACTGGTATGGGCCACTCCTGCCATCATAGGAATTTTCCTGTGGATTTACATAGCGCGGAAAGATAAAGCAGGCAAAGAGATGACCATGAGTGCCGTTGATCTTTCGGATAATCGCATGTGGAAATCACCGCTTGCCTGGCAGGTGGCTGGATTTATGGGGTTCCAGTCTTTTCTTTTCTATGTGACGATTTCTTGGCTGCCTGAAATCCTGCATGCCTACGGAGTTAGCATGGCAACAGCAGGGTGGATGCTGTCTTTCATGCAATTTGTCGGCCTGCCATCAAGTTTCTTGGTGCCGGTAATTGCGGGAAAGTTCAAATCACAACGTGGTGTCGTAATTGTGCTTTGTTCTATCTCTGCTGTCGGCTATGGAGGGTTGATGGTCGGCAGTTCTTATACAGTGATGGTAATCTGTACCATTCTTATCGGGATAGCACTCAGTGGAAGCTTCGCACTGGCCTTGGCTTTTCTCGGTATGAGGTCCAAGACGGCGCGAAATGCTGCAGAGTTGTCAGGCATGGCACAGTCGATCGGCTATGTGTTGGCGGCAGTCGGTCCGATATTGATAGGTTATCTCTATGACCTGACAGGAAGTTGGAATTATCCGCTGCTGACATTGATCGGGGTAACTACTGCCATCATGCTCTTCGGTATGGGAGCAGGTAGGGATAGGTATGTACTGGACAACGCATAGTACCTCCATTGAACCCTTTTCCGAATCTTCATCGATATGCTCGTATCTGTTCTGAAAACTATGATACTATTTTATTATGTTGAAGAGTAAAAGAGGGTGTGAAGATGAGAATCCAAGCTGTAGGTGATTCTGCTGTAAGGGTCGGCTTTCCAGGTGAGATATCAGAAGAAATGAATGCGAATATCCGCGGATTTTGCAGAAAACTGGAGGAAGCTGCCATCCGTGGTGTGATTGAATGGGTTCCTGCTTATCAATCAGTAACAGTCTATTATGATCCCCATTACATCGGTTACCGGGAAATGAAGCAAAATATTGCAGAAGTGGGAGCGGGTGAAATCCCAGAAGCTGGGATAGAGTCCCGTCTGATCCATGTACCGGTTCAATATGGAGGTGACTCTGGGCCGGATCTCTACCGGGTAGCAAGGGAGAATGGATTGCAGCCGGAAGAGGTCATAGAGATTCATCAGCAGCCAGAATACCTTATCTATATGCTCGGCTTTCTCCCTGGCTTTCCATATCTTGGTGGTCTTGATCAGCGCATTGCAACGCCAAGACTGCAAGAACCGAGGCCGAAGATCGATCCAGGGTCGGTAGGAATTGCACATGGACAGACTGGCGTTTATCCCATAGCTTCACCAGGTGGCTGGAACCTGATCGGTAAGACGCCATTGAAATTATTCCAATTAGAAAAGGGAAAACAGGGTTTCTTCCTTCAAGCAGGAGATCGGGTGAAATTTTTCAGCATTTCAGCGTTGGAATTCAAGCAAGTGGAAGAACAAGTAGAAATGGGCACATATGTAGTGCATACAGAGGGGAGTGAAGGAAATGCTACGGATTGATCTGAATTGTGATGTGGGAGAAAGCTTTGGACCTTATACCATCGGTGCCGACGAAGAATTGATGGATTATATTACTTCTGCAAATATCGCCTGTGGAGGACATGCAGGGGATGCGGATGTGATGGACAGGACGATAAAGCTCGCAAAAGAGAAAAAAGTGGCTGTCGGGGCTCACCCCGGCTATCCTGACATTGCCGGGTTTGGCAGGAGAGCGATAGAATACTCTCCAGGCGAAATATACCGGATGCTAATTCAGCAAATCGGAGCCTTGCAAGCCTTCTGTCATGTTAACCATGTTCCATTGAAACATGTCAAACCGCATGGGGCCATGTATAACCAAGCAGCTCGCAACCGGAGTTTGGCTGAGGCGATAGTCCAAGCAGTATATGACGTGGATTCCGATCTTATCTTGTATGGTCTGCCTGGAAGTGAACTCATCCGCGCAGGGAATGAGGCTGGATTGAAGACTGTCTCGGAAGCGTTCGCTGATCGCACGTATCTAGCAGACGGTAGCCTCACACCAAGGAACAGGCCGGATGCATTGATCACCGATCAGCAGGCAGCAGTACAACAGGTGGAGCGGATGGTAAATGAAGGAGTAGTAGAGGCAGTGAACGGGGAGATGGTAACACTGGAAGCGGATACTGTTTGTGTACATGGGGATGGCCCCCATGCCGTTCATTTTGTCCACGGTCTGTGGAGATCGCTTCATGAGAAGGAAATAAAGGTAGCAAGCCCTGGCTCTCCCTGACAGGTGGCGCTCTCTTTTAACGTCGGAAGCTATAGCAAAGGAGGAACTGCAATGCAGAGCAGGGAGATATTCAAAGTGGTCAAACCTGGAATGTACACAACCTTCCAGGATTTAGGGAGGACAGGTTTTCAGCGTTATGGTGTACCGCCAGGAGGGGCGATGGATCCATTCGCATTGCAGATCGCCAATATTTTAGCAGGGAATCCTCCTGGAACGGCTGCATTGGAAGTGACACTGTTGGGGCCCGAATTGATTGCATGTACGGATATTACCATAGTGATTACAGGCGCCGACCTTGGAGCACAGCTGAACGGTCGCCCAACCGAAATGTGGTCCACCCGAAGAATGAAAGAAGGAGATCGATTGTCTTTTGGCAAATACCGATCAGGTTCCAGGGCTTATATTGCGGTTTCTGGCGGTTTTGATGCTCCTGAATACCTCGGGAGCAGTTCGGTAGATGGGAACATCGGAATAGGTAGCCTGTTGAAGAAAATGGATAAGCTTAATGGATATCCGCAACCTCGCGAACAAGGCATCGGATTGGCCCGAAAGCATATCCCTGTTTATGGAAATTCCATTCGGACAGCAGTCATCGAAGGTCCTCATACAGAGGCTTTTACAAGTGCTGGCAGGGAGACGTTTTTCCATACGATCCATCGAGTGGAGGCCAATTCCAACCGGATGGGATATAGGCTGCGTTCTGAGCAGATAAAGGTCCGAGAGGATGCTGAGATTTGGTCGGATGCCGTGCCGTTTGGAGGCATCCAGGTCCCTGGCAATGGGCAGCCGATCATCTTAATGGCTGACCGACAAACAACCGGAGGCTATCCACGTATCGGTACAATAACCAGTGCAGATATCCCTAACGTTGCCCAATTGGCTCCTGGTGGGGAAATCAGCTTCTATTCCATATCGGTTGAAGATGCCCAGGAGCGACTCCGGAGAATGAGAGAATTTTTACATGAGCTGTATCTTTTCAGTCAATACATATAACGAGATAAGCCGATTATATTTACGCAATGCTTTGGCCGTGCGTTCTTGCTGCCATGAGAGGTTCAAATAAAATCTCAAGCATTGCATGAAAGGTCATTAATAGGAAGAAAAATAGGAACCGAACATCGAGGAGGAGCTAATTATGCCGGATATTAAACTCATCGCCCTGGATATGGACGGCACGTTGCTGACCCATGAGCACGAGGTGACAGAATCAGTAAAAAGTGCAATCAAACAAGCGTTGGAGAAAGATATTCATGTCGTTCTCAGTACAGGGAGAGGATTCATCACCTGCTATCCATACGCAGAATCATTGAAATTGGAGTCTTATCTGATTACTGCCAATGGCGGGCAGATCTGGACAGTGGAGAAAGAGTTGCTGAAGCAGCATCTGTTGGAAACAGAGAAAATCGAGAAAATGTGGGAAATTGGCGAGAGTCTCCAGTTGGACATGTGGATGATCTCCACAGAACGTGTCTTCCGAGCAGAAAGGCCGGAGAACTTTTATGATTATGAATGGCTCAAATTCGGCTGTAATTCATTTGATGAGGCGACCTTGGATAAAATGGTCAAGGAACTCTCGTTTATGGATGGGCTGGAAATGACCAATTCATTGCCGACGAATATCGAAGTCAATCCACAGGGAGTAAGCAAGGCAAAGGCACTTCAATTTGTCTGCAGCGAGATAGGGATTGAGATGGAAAACGTCCTGGCTGTCGGTGATAGTCTGAATGACATGAAGATGATCCAGGAAGCTGGAGTAGGAGTCGCCATGGGGAATGCCCAAGAAGCGATTAAAAAGGCTGCAGATTTCATAACAGATACGAATGAATTGGATGGTGTGGCAAAAGCTATTGAAAAATTTGCTCTGTAAGAAAGAAAACCAGTTCCGCCAATAAAGGTGGAGCTGGTTTTTCTCTCAACAATCCCGCAACTATTTCCCGCCACTTTTAAGCGTTAGTTGTATAGGTGGATGCTTAGCTGAACGATAGGCGATCGCTGCGACAAACACTTCGCTTTCCATGGGCCCAGTCTCCTCGGAAGCAAAGGTCGCTTCCTGTGGGGCAGGAAATAGAAAGCGTAGTGGAATTTCCAGAGCGGTGCCAGGAGCACGCGACGGTATTTTTCAACCTAGGAAACGATACTTATAGCTGCACCAGACTGTACATTAGAACCGACAACACTACCGAAGTGATCAGCATGGCGAGCAATGGCCTGAGAGCTTTGTCCCTGACATCCTTCAAGCTGACATTCAATCCAAGCCCAACCATGGCAGCGGTAAGAATGAAAGTGGTCAGGATATCCACCAGGTTCATGATACTTTCTGTAACTGGTATATGACTTCCCAGTACGAAGCTCCCAAAAAAACTCATGGCAATGAAGCCGAGCAGGAACCAAGGAAAGCTGACCTTAGCGGTGCCATCCTCCGTTCTATCCTTTCTATGACGCATCCAATACATGAGAATGAAACATAGTGGAACAAGGAGCAATACCCTGCCGAGTTTAGCAAGGAGGGCCATGGCAAGGGCTTCTTCTCCTGCCGGTTCCGCAGCTAAGGCTACATGTGCCAGCTCATGCAGGCTGAGGCCTGCCCACACTCCGAATTCCACCTCTGTAAGTGGCAGAAATGGCATGATTACGGCATAAATGACTGAAAACACCGTACCGACCAGTGCAATGATTCCAATTCCAATCGCCGTATCTTCATCCTTTGCCTTGACAATCGGCGATACTGCGGCAATAGCAGCTGCCCCGCATATTCCCGTGCCCGCACCAAGCAACAAGGCAAGCTCCGTGTTGGCCTTGAATTTCTTCGCCAGGTAAACCGTCAAGAGGATAGAGAACACAATGCCTGCTGCCCCCTTCAAGAGGAGACCTAGTCCGTCTTCAAAAATCACATCGATGTTCAATTTCAATCCATATAGAATGATCGCAGTCCTGAGTAGATATTTGGTCGAAAAATGGATACCGGAACGAAACTTCTCGGGATAACCGAATAACTGCCGGTAGATGATAGCTAGGAGAATTGCACAGGCCAGTGGTCCCACACGGCTGAATCCTGGCAGCATTGCCAACAGATAGCCGAAAAGGGCTATAATGAAGGTGAAACCTATTCCTGTAACCATTCTTTGTTCATAAGTTTTCTCTTGCTGTAACATTCCAACATTCCTCTCTATCTCCCTTATCAACTTCTCCAATAGTCCTAAGTATAAAACGGTATGGAGTATAAGAAAAATAAATTATAATGATAGTGATAATAAGTATTGCTTATGATTGATGTGGTTGAAAGAGAATGGAGGCGAAGCCAGATGGATCAGTCGCTGGTTGTGTTTAAGGAAGTTGCTGACCGCAAGAGTTTTTCCCGGGCTGCCGAAGTGCTGCACATGTCCCAGCCAGCCGTAAGCCAATATATATCCGCTTTAGAGAAGGAATATGGTGTACGTCTCCTGGAACGGAGCAACAAATTTGTCCAATTGAATAAGGCGGGGGAAATCATCTATCAGTATGCGGTGGATATTCTGAGGAAATATGAACAAATGGAAATCCTGGTTTCTGATTTGAAGAATCAACCAGGTGGAGAATTGAAGATAGGGGCAAGTTATACCATCGGTGAATATCTGGTGCCACTCATATTAAAGAGGCTGCAGGATAAATATCCGGATATTCTCCCGGACGTTATGATAGGAAATACGGACACAGTAACACGCACGCTTGAAAAGCGTGAGATTGATATTGCTCTGGTGGAAGGAGAAATAGACCGGCCCAAGATAGAAGTAGAGCCGTTCGCTCAGGACCGGATGTTTATTGTCGTCGGCAATAGGCCAGAACTGATAAGGAAGCAGTATTCCCCGGTAGAGTTGGAAAAAGAAACATGGCTGATCAGGGAAGAGGGGTCAGGAACTAGGAGAATGGCGGAGGAACTATTCTCCTTCCTGCAGATTTCTCCTGAACGGGCTCTCACTTTTGGCAGTACCCAATCGATCAAAGAAGCCGTTGAAGAAGGGATGGGTATCACCTTCCTATCCGAACTAGCCATTAAAAAGGAATTACAGCAACAGCGGCTGCATAGATTGGATATGGAGGGATTACCATTTAGGCGTCAGTTCAGTCTCATTAAAAATGAGCAGGAATTTCACCCGAAGGCATTGCAGGTGTTTGAAGATGAGGTAAGAATGCTGGGTGAATAGTCTGTTTTGCCGGAGCACCTTTCTTTATGGATGAGAAAGGAGTATAATTGAAAGAGTACCAGGAAAGGAGATGCGATATTGTCATTTTCTCGAGGACCTAAGGAGCCAGTTGCAGAAGTGGAAACAAATGTCTGGTCATGTACCAGTGATGACTGTCAAGGATGGATGCGTGAGTCGTACAGTTTTGCAGAAAAACCGGCATGCCCACTTTGCAAGTCAACGATGGAACAGGAAGTACGCGTGCTTCCAGAAGTAAAATAGATGTCCGGTCACCACAATGGAAGAAACATGAAAAGTGATTGACTATATTTTTTACAAGAGGCGCTGGGAATAAACCAGCGCCATTTATTTTGAATTCCATTGCTTAGTGGAAAGCATAATTCTTGCAATTATCCGAAAATGGTTTATATACTTATAATAGATATACAACCTGTTCTTCATCATCATAATGTAAGCGATTGCATTAAACGAGGAGGAGAAATTAATGAGGTATGCTAACCCTAACGCAGAAGGATCTGTTGTAAGTTTCAAAGAAAAGTATGATAACTTCATCGGTGGAGAATACCGGCCGCCGGCAAGTGGAAAGTATTTTGATAATGTGAGCCCAGTCAATGGCGAGGTGTTCTGCCAGATCGCCCGCTCAAATAAAGAAGATGTACAGGCTGCAGTCGATGCTGCCAATGCGGCAAAGGAATCATGGGGAAAAACATCGGTTGCCGAGCGGGCCAATATCCTGAATAAAATCGCTGATAGAATCGAGGAAAATCTCGAGACCCTGGCGGTTGCAGAAACCTGGGATAATGGAAAGGCGGTAAGGGAGACTTTGGCAGCCGATTTGCCGCTCGCGGTGGACCATTATCGTTATTTTGCCGGTGCCATCCGATCGCAGGAAGGCGGAATCAGCCAAATAGATGATGATACAGTAGCATACCATTTCCATGAACCGCTTGGAGTGGTCGGTCAGATTATTCCATGGAACTTCCCGTTACTGATGGCGACATGGAAGCTTGCTCCCGCGCTTGCGACAGGGAACTGTGTCGTATTGAAGCCGGCCGAACAGACACCAGCATCCATCCACGTACTTCTCGAACTGATCAAAGACTTGCTGCCGCCTGGTGTGCTTAATATCGTCAATGGCTTTGGTGTGGAAGCAGGGAAGCCTTTAGCAACAAATCCTGGGATTTCCAAAGTCGCCTTCACCGGGGAGACGACAACTGGACGGCTGATCATGCAGTATGCTTCTGAGAATATTATTCCAGTTACTTTGGAACTTGGTGGAAAATCACCGAATATCTTCTTTGAGGATGTCATGGATGAAGATGATGGTTTCCTGGATAAGGCCATCGAAGGCTTTGTCATGTTTGCCCTCAACCAAGGGGAAGTATGCACCTGTCCTTCTCGCGCTCTTGTCCATGAGTCCATCTACGACAAGTTCATCGACCGTGTCATCGACCGGGTGAAACAAATAAAAATTGGCCACCCGTTGGATACGGAGACAATGATGGGGGCTCAAGCATCCCAGGAACAGCTGGAAAAAATATCCTCTTATCTGGATATCGGCAAGCAGGAGGGAGCGGAAGTGCTTGTCGGCGGGAATGTAAACAAACTTGAAGGAGAACTGGAGAACGGTTACTATGTCGAACCGACCATCTTTAAAGGCCATAACAAAATGCGGATCTTCCAAGAGGAGATTTTCGGTCCGGTGTTGTCGGTGACGACTTTCAAGGATAAAGAAGAGGCAATGGAAGTCGCAAACGATACCTTGTATGGGCTTGGAGCAGGCATTTGGACACGTAATATCAACACTGCCTACCGTTTCGGCCGCGGAATCGAAGCCGGCAGAGTATGGACCAACTGTTACCATCAATATCCTGCCCATGCTGCTTTCGGAGGGTATAAGAAATCAGGAATCGGCCGTGAGAACCATCAGATGATGCTCAGCCACTACCAGCAGACCAAAAACCTGTTGATCAGCTATAGTGAAGGAGCAGCAGGTCTATTCTAAAGGCTGAGGAAGAATCATAGAATAGAGAAAGGACGATGTAGATGGTACAGCGTGTCACTGCGACTGATGAAGCATTGGAATTGATCCGCTCGCTGAAGGAGATACATGGTCCATTGATGTTCCATCAATCGGGCGGCTGCTGTGACGGCAGTTCGCCCATGTGTTATCCAAGGGGTGAGTTCAGGACAGGCGATTCCGATTTTTTGCTAGGAGAGATCGGTGGCACCCCCTTCTATATTTCGAAGGATCAGTATGAATACTGGAAGCATACCCAGTTGATCATCGATGCCATAGATGGCAGGGGAGGCATGTTTTCCCTAGAGGGACCGGAAGGCAAGCGTTTTTTGACAAGGTCAAGAGTATTTACGGAAGAAGAAAAGAAAGAGCTTTCCGCTAAATAATCGATACATCTGAAGAAAACAGGCATGACTACTACTATTCACCCATATATTGAACTACACATAAAATAAACATATCCATAAGAAAAAGGATGTGTCACCTTGTCAAAGCTGAGATATTATGTAAGCGGAAACACTGCGGAAGGTTTTGTGAACTACATGCCTTTCAACACAGAAGGACTGAAGCAAGTCATCATTCTGAAACATCCTTCGGAAACACTGAAGACTGCTGTGTTGAAACAATTGATTTCCCATTATGATGAGGGGGCGGAAGTGCTCCTGAGTGCCAAGGGAAGCAAGTATCTTGATGGTATCATTATGAGGGGGAAATCACTCGCTGTCGTTAACGATGTGCTGTCCACTCCGGAACTCCCAGGTGCTATAGAGATCGATTTGAGTCTGTTCCAGAAAGACAAACTCTATTTGACGGACGATTATATGGAAAATAAGAGTAAGTATGAGGAAGCTGTACAGTTGGCTTACCAAAAGTTCAAAAAGGGACTTGAAATACATGACGAGCTGGAGGAAATCTATATCGGTGAGATGGATTTCGAAAAAGCGGACCAGCTGGCAGTTTCCTACATTTCCAAACTTCTGGATGGCATTCCTGATAAACCAAAACGTACAGATCCGCCACATCGTCTGTTTGGAACCAATACGCCGGAAGGAGTGGTCAACGAAATACCGCATTTGATTGAAAACATCAGCACTGTGTATCATGTAAAAGGCCGTGCGGGAACAGGGAAGTCGACTTTCATGAAAAAAATCGGAGAAGCATGCAGTTCCAAAGGATATGACGTGGAATTCTACCATTGCAGCTTCGACCCCGGGAGCATCGATATGGTGATGGTGAGGGAACTGGAATTTTGCCTGTTTGACAGCACAGATCCGCATGAATTTTTTCCTGAACGAGAAGGGGAGCTGATTATTGATCTGTATAAGGAAGCAGTGGCTCCTGGGACGGATGAGAAATATGCAGATGCTATACAAGAGGTGAATCAGCGGTATAAATCGTTTATGAAAGAAGGAATCAAAGATTTGAAACAGGCTGGTGCTCATCTGGAAGAAGTAGAGAGATCCTTCCGATTCACGGAAACGGAGTGCAGGCATATTGCCTCATTTCTTACGGAAAAAGTAATTACGTAGGCTGAAGGAGAAGATATCCGTTTATTTTTTAAAAAACCTATAATTTTTTCTTGCCATTTATTTGAATATAATGTAAAATTAATTAACTGAAAATTTAGATATAAAATTAGGGGGTGGAATGGATGGTAACTGTTAAAATGCTCAAGCCTTATTATATTAAGGCTGAGAAAGATGTTGTCCGCGTGATCCTTGCCTATCAATATTTCTCGGTGCTGATTAAAAAACAGGTATATCAATTTATTCCGGTAGAAGCTAAGGAAATCCGGCTGAGTCGGAAAACGCGGAAAGTCGTGAATACAGATGACAGGTTCGCTTTTCAGCATGGTAAAGATGTCGTTTATATGACGCTGGCAGAGTTGATTTCCCTTCCTGATTTTCAGATGCAGTTGAATACCATCGTCGAACCATATTATCGTAAAGAACGGACTGCCAGCAAGAAAGAGAAGAAAGATGATACGTCCCTGATCATTCAGGAGCTCGAAAGGCAAAATATCATGCGGATGATTGACAAGGCACTTGATGAACATGATGAAGAAGCATTCAATGAGCTGGTCAAACAACTATAGATGAATGGAGCATTTCCTTATACAACCGGGAAATGCTTTTTTATTACAATTTATTTTGAAAATTATGTCACAATCTTTTAATATACAATAAAAGCGGTTATACTAGGGTTATAGGAGTTCTTCAAAAAGAACGACCTACTATTAAACAAGTGAGGTGGGTAGATGAATGTCATGGTAGATTTTCCAAAAGCTCGTTTTATTAAATCCTTTCCCCGTCATATACATGTAATGCTTGCTGCAGCAGATATAACGGTGACCATAGACGGGATGGAATACATCTTCATACCTATACATGCCAACGAAATACGTATAAACCGCCAGACTAAACGGATAGAGAATACAAAGGATATTTATGCCTTTCAGAGAGGGGAAGATGTCCTGAGCCTCACCATGACAGAATTGATCTCCATCCCGGAATTCCTGCCCCAGTTGAACAGCCTGGTGAAAGACTATTACGAGAAACCAGGATTAGTGGAGCAAGCACGGAAACAGGAGAATGAAAAGCTTATCCGTTTGCTGGAAAAGGATAATATTTTACGTTTGATTGACTTGTCACTTGATAATCATGATGAACGGTCTTTTATGGAACTGAGCAACTTGCTGAAAGAAAATTATAGCGATATCCTCGGATGAAGGACGGTAATGAAAGAACCTGCCAGCCTGGTAGCCAGGCTGGCAGGTTCTTTAGGTTTGGTGATCTACTTTATTTCATTGAGGAGCTCTGTCGCTTTTTTGACGGCATAGCCACTTTCTTTATCCTGTGTCTGTTCCACCATCATGGCAAGCACTAAGTCTTGATCATCGCTTGGATAGGCAACAAACCAGCTGTTGACACCGCTATCCTGGTCATCTTCTGTGAGCTTCAACTCAGCTGTCCCGGTCTTGCCGGATAATGGAAAGTCAGATTCCTGAGCAGGAGCGGCCGTCCCCTCTGTAACCACAGCCCTTAACGCGTCATTGATGATATCTGTCTGCTCGGCTGTCATTAATGATTCTTCCCAGACTTGACCTGTATCTTCGTCTGCAAGCAATACCGGCTTCATCATGTTCCCTTCATTCATAAGAGGAGTATATGTGGCTGCCAAATGCAAGGCGCTCATTTCCATCTCGCCTTGTCCATAGCTGGTATTTGCGAGCAGGACATCATCTTCAATCGTTCCATCATTCGAAATACTGGATGCTTCTATCGGATACTCATAGGGAATGTCTTCAGAGAAACCGAAATTTTCCAACCCTGCAACAAGCGCATCAGCACCCATTTCAAGAGCTTCCATGGCAAAATAGATATTGTCGGAGCGGACGAGAGCATCTTTCAAATCTACTGGTCCATCCGATTCAGATACACGGGTGACCTCATATTCACCCCATCCTTCGCCATTGCTCCATGTAAGTCCATCTATTTCAATCCCTTCCTGAGGATCTAGGGTACCATGCTGCATACCAATTGCTGCTGTTACCGGTTTGATGACCGAGCCTGGTGCATAAGTAGCAGAAAAACGATTGAGCAATGGCTGACGTTCATCTTCCTGGAGTTCCTCCCAAAGAGAGTTTGTCGAATGATACATCAATTCGTTCGGGTCGAAGGAAGGGCTGCTGACGAGCGCAAGGGTCTCGCCTGTTTTAGGGTCTAACAAGGCCGAGGTTCCTGCGTCTCCATCATAAGAGTTGAATACTTTTTCCTGCATATTGATATCAATAGTAAGTTTGACGTCTTCTCCGTGCTGTACTTCCTGTTCAGCGATCACGGTTTCTTCTTCACCATTCAATGCGAGGATCTTTACTCCTCTTTCGCCCCTGAGTTTATCTTCATACAGGCTTTCCAGACCACGACTTCCGATCATATCACTGGCACTGTACTCTCCTTCTTCATCTTCTTCCAGGTCTTCTGCGTTCACTTGCCGCAGATATCCCGTCAAATGGGCGGCGGCTTCGCCTGCAGGATATACTCTTCCGGTCGACTCTTGATACGTGAACCCATCCATTTCGACCACTTCTTGAAGCAGCTGCTCATCTTCCCGGGGAATTTCTTTCAACGGAACGAACGTTGTTGGCTGGACCCAGGAAGCATCAAGCGCCTGGTTTATTTCTTCCACCGACATTTGAAGCAGGTCAGCTGCTTCTTCTTTTGCCTGTTCGGCATTCTCTCCCAGACGTTCCGGTACGATTCCTATGTTATATACGACATCATTCAAGGCCAGCGGCATATCATTGCGGTCGAGGATTTCGCCGCGCTCCGGGTCTACTGTTTGTATGCTGATTTCACCTCCGCTTTCCAGTTCAGGGAAAATGAACCCTGGGTGCCATTCGACATACCAGTTGGCTTCCTCTTCGCTTTCCTCCCCCTCCTGTACCAGTGTTGCTTCATTTTCGAAGACAACCGGGCCGGCTATGGTTTCCATCTCTACTTGGTATGGGATCGTGGCCATACCTTCAGAGAATGCCGCATCCACTTCCTCATCCGATAATGCCTCATAATTCACAGAGAGTTCATTGACATTCAGATCTTGATAAATTTTTTCCATACGTGATGTGGATTCTTCTTCACCATAGCTCTCCCGTGTTTCGGTGGTGTGCATGGCATACATCCCGTTGAACTCCAGGCTATTCCACTGTTGTACATATTCATCGAAACGTTCATTCGGGGAGACTTGGTCTTCCGAACAGGCAGTAAGAAATACAATTAACATCATGGTTGCTAGTATTGCAAACTTTTTCATCTTAGACCCCCACTATCTATTTTATAAATCTATTGTAATATATTTTGCTCATTTACATAAAAGGGCCATAGAGAAAAAGTCACACTGAGGCGAATCAGGTGACTTCTCTATAACTGCTATCGTGCTTCCATATGACCTTGTATTTCTGTTGATATCCGGTCAAATTCAGAATTAGGCACCACTAGATACCAAACACCGTTAATGGTTTGGCCGTTGCCGCTGATTTCCAAGGTTTCCTGGTTGGTCAGGGCTCCACGATAGTCGGTGAATAATCTTTGCATCGTGTCCATATCCATATCAGTCTGGACATTGGAGCCAAGGATGCTGAGGATGTCATCAACTTTGCCGATACTGGAGAAGCTGGCAGCCTGTTGCATGGCCGCAGTGATTACCTGGCGCTGCCTTTCATTTCTTCCAAGGTCGCCGCGCGGATCGTTTTTGCGCATGCGGATGTATTCCAGTGCTTCCTGTCCGTTCAACTGTATTTCACCTTCAGGGAAGTTGGTTCCCCCTTGGGAGAAAGCCATGTCATTCCGTACGGTTACCCCGCCGATGGCATCAATCCCTTGTTGGAAACCTTCCATATTGACTCTTGCATAGTAATGGACGGGAATATCGAAGGCCTCCTCGACGGTTTGCACCGATAATGCCACCCCACCAAAGGCATAGGCATGATTGATCTTATCCATGCCGCGTCCTGGAATATTGACGTAAGTGTCTCTTGGGATGCTCAGCATTTTCATGGAGTCGGTATTGGGATTGGCAGAAAGGAGGATCATTGTATCCGATCGGCCACTGTCCCCGTCTCGTTCATCGACACCGAGCAGGAGGGCATTCACTGCGTCTTTGTCAGCAAAGAGGCGCTTCAATTCTTCTTGCCGTTCCGGATCGCTGTCCCTTTCCAGCGGGTTATGCATGGTAGCTACAGTATTTCCTAGCTGATTATAGAGATAAAAGGCGTAGCCCCCGGCGAGCAGAATCAATGCAAGCAGGATACCACCCAGCCAGAACGGCCATTTCCGCCGTTTTTTATGCTGCTTTTTTTCTTTTCTTGTATTCACAAACATTCTCTCCTGTGCAAACCAGTAACGACATCAGACTAATTTGCTGAAAATTAATTGTTCTTATTTAAATTATAGCCCAACTGACTGTCATCCGTCTATGCTTTATCATTGATTTTCATTGATGGGCAGAGCTGTGATGATATATCTGTCAGGGCTAATCTAGGAAGTATTTCCGTATATATGTATATTAAATGCTTTCTTCATCTTTACAAAACTAGTTCGAGTCCGACAAAACAAGACACCCAGAACCCGGTATTCATATAGTATAATAGTCATATAAATAAGCCGAGTAACCAGAAAAGTGGCAAACCTATTGAAAGATGGGGGCGCAAAGTCACGGGTCTAAAGCATGATGCCATGACGGCCGGATTTCCTGGACATGAAAATGGGGGACGGATAATGGAAAAGGTAATGGAGGACACTGCAATCGATCAAGAATGGCTGGAATTGATCAAGGAAGCAAAACTGCAGGGATTGAGTACAGACCAATTCCGGGCGTTCCTGCAGCAGGCTGAGAGAGAGAATTAGTATTACCATGTGCTTTATATAGAATCTCTCACTTAGTTGTGGTATAATCCGGGTGAAAGCGGGTGAGAGAACGTGATCGGTGACAAAATTAAAGCATTACGACAGGAAAAAAAGCTGTCACTTTCCGAATTGGCAGAAAGGGCCAATGTCGCAAAGTCCTATCTCAGCTCGATCGAAAGGAATATTCAAACCAATCCATCGATCCAGTTTATTGAAAAAATCAGTAACGTTCTTGATGTTCCGGTAAATGAACTCATACAAAATGATAAAAAAGATCATACATACGAGGAAGCAAATCTGGATGATGAATGGATTTCCATTGTGAGAGAAGCCATGGATTCCGGGGTCACGAAGGAACAGTTCAAGGAGTATCTTGAATTCAATAAGTGGAGAAACAAGCAATAACCGTCATGCGATCGGCATGCGGTTTTTTTGTTGGTATTGCCATATATACTACCACCATTTTTACTTTATAATAGTCTTATCCTGAAAGTTTGGTGAGAATGATGAAAAATTATCTCTATTGGCTGCTGCCTATCGGCTGGATGGCAGTCATTTTCCGTTCATCCGCAACTCCATATCAGAACCAAGATATCAAACCATTGCTTGGCAGTTTTCCTGTTGATCTATCTTTCCTGGAACCTTTGGTTGACTGGATTTCTTTCCGTTATCATCAGTCGGTTGTCAGTGTTGAGACCTTGGGGATAGAGGGCTTCATTGAGTTTTTTATTCGCAAAGGTGCCCATGTCGGCGTGTTCTTTCTGTTGATGTGCGCTTTTTATGCAGCACTGAGGAAAGCACCTGGATTAAAATCGCGGACAAACCTTGCCCTATCCTTTTTCCTGACTGTTGCATATGCTGTAGCAGATGAGGTTCATCAAGGCTTTACACCTAACCGTACCCCTTATTTCGGTGATGTGGTTCTGGACAGCTTCGGCGCACTTTTGGCTGCTGTCTGTTTACTTGTATTTACGAGGTGGAAGAGATAAATAGCTGACAAAAACTCCAATACTTTGAAGAGATAATGTGTGATTTTCATTAAATACATGTAAAAAGTGTAGAAAAAGACAAATACCGCCCTATTTTTCCGAAGAATATGATATGATTCTATTTATCTGAATATCACCGACGTGAACGTTACTTGATGCAAAGGTGGGAAAGTGAAATGGGAGAACAGGAAAGATATAAACATCTACTGAAAAAAGTCATTGATGAAACAGAAAACTCAAAAATCAAATCATCCCAAGAACTGGTTCAAACGTTGATCAGGGAATTGAGCAATCCGGGGGAAGAAAACTCCATCCGCCCGCAGAATGCTGTAAAATAACGCCAAAAAGACTGCATGTTTACATGCAGTCTCAGGCTGTCGAGAAAGTTCTCGACAGCCTTATTTTTTTGTTCATTTTTCTGAAATTCATTTTCTTCAC
>NZ_JBHRSA010000054.1:0-594 GCF_042643145.1 Virgibacillus xinjiangensis | reverse complement strand
AAGGTGCGGCTGGATCACCTCCTTTCTAAGGATATATGAAAAGGCTGAAACGACTGATCAGCGGCGATTTGCATAAGTAAGGAACCGCCAAGCAATGCTTTTGTGCTTGAAGTGATCATGGCTTGTGTCATGAGCCGTTAGAGTTGAAGCTGGATTACGGAAGACTGCTGGTTGTTTGGTTCAGTTTTGAGGGATTGATTACAATCCATGGGTAGATGGGCCTGTAGCTCAGCTGGTTAGAGCGCACGCCTGATAAGCGTGAGGTCGGTGGTTCGAGTCCACTCAGGCCCACCATCTATAAAAATATTCCATACGGGGCCTTAGCTCAGCTGGGAGAGCGCCTGCCTTGCACGCAGGAGGTCAGCGGTTCGATCCCGCTAGGCTCCATTTTTGTACCTTGAAAACTAAATAAGAGCAATACCAACGACATCTAATTTAAGAAGGCGTAAGTGACTGAACAAAGGCGAACGCATAAGCAAGGGAACGAAGAGTGCTGGTTTTGCACTCAATGTGTTCATCACTTATGACGGCAGCCTTTAGGAGCTGAAGCTGGATTAATCAAAGCGATAATCGCTTATTCATTGTAAATATAGT
>NZ_JBHRSA010000053.1:0-41126 GCF_042643145.1 Virgibacillus xinjiangensis | reverse complement strand
AAGAAGCAAATCATGTTTAGAAAAGGATAACAGACGGGCGAAAAATTTGGTTTGGAAGGAAGGGGGTCCCCCCTTCCTTCCAAACCAAATTCCATATAATCAATAAGTGGTTGAAAAATTGTAACTAGAATTTACACAACAATGAGGACTTGACTGATTTCCCGCTCCTCCTGCCGATTTCTCCGCGCTCCGGCGGATATCTCACGGCTCCTGCTGATTCCCTCGCGCTCCGGCGGATTTCCCGCGCCTCCTGCTGATTCCCTCGCGCTCTCGCTGATTCCCCGCGCCTCCTGCCGATTTCGCCACGCTCCGGCTGATTTCCCGCGCCTTCTGCCGATTCCCTCGCGCTCCCGCTGATTTCCCGCGCCTCCTGCCGATTCCCTCGCTCTCCCGCTGATTTCTCGCGCCTCCTGCCGATTTCGCCGCGCTCCGGCTGATTTCCCGCGCCTTCTGCCGATTCCCTCGCGCTCCCCCGACATCACACAAAAAGCATGCAAATCCAGGACGGATTTACATGCCGTATTGCATTCTTTCTTCTATTATAATATCTTATTGAGAAATTCCTGTGTCCTTTCTGATTGCGGATCGGTGAATATTTGTTCCGGATCGCCTTCTTCCATGATAATACCTTGGTCCATGAACAGAACCCGATCACCGACTTCCCTGGCAAACCCCATCTCATGGGTGACGACTACCATGGTCATGCCTTCTTCTGCCAGCTGTTTCATTACTTCAAGTACTTCTCCGACGAGTTCAGGGTCCAATGCGGAGGTCGGCTCATCGAACAACATGGCTTTCGGTTCCATCGCCAACGCTCTGGCAATGGCCACACGCTGTTGCTGGCCTCCGGAAAGCTGACTCGGATATTGATCCGCCTTATCTGCCAAGCCGACCTTTTCCAACAGGTTCATTCCCCGCTTACGTGCTTCCTCCTTGGAGATTTTACGCACCTTCAAGGGAGCCAGCATGATGTTTTCGATGACCGACTTGTGCGGGAAGAGATTGAATTGTTGGAACACCATCCCCACTTCTGTCCGGATCATGTTGATGTCCGTATTGCGATCAGTCAAGCTTTCCCCATCGATGACCACATCGCCTCCGGTAATTTCTTCCAACATGTTTAGGCAGCGAAGGAATGTACTTTTGCCAGATCCGCTGGGTCCGATGACACATACCACTTCTTTCTGCTCAATTTCACAATCGATTCCTTTCAGGACTTCAGTTTTTCCGAAACTTTTGTGTAGATCTTTCACGGTAATCATTGGATATCCAACCTTCTTTCTATTAACCGGAGTACAAAGGACAATGACAGGGTTATGGCAAGATAGAAAACTGCCACAGCCGTGTAGATTTCCACAGCATTAAAATAGTTCGACGCAATCATCCGGCCTTGGAACATCAACTCCGGTACAAGAATGACCGATAGGAGCGATGTATCCTTGATACTGATGATGAATTGGTTGCCCAATGGTGGGATCATGCGCTTGAACGCCTGTGGCCATATGATGTACCTCATGGTCTGGCGCTGATCCAGACCAAGGGACCGTCCGGCCTCCTTTTGCCCTTTATCCACGGAATCCACCGCACCGCGGACGATTTCTGCGATATATGCCCCTGAATTCAGGGCGATGACAATAATACCTGCTGTCACCGACTCCATATTATAGCCGGTGATCAGCGGTAGAGCGAAAAATATCCAAATAGCTTGTACAAGTACGGGTGTACCCCTGATAATCTCCACATAAATGGATGACAGGGCATATACTATTTTACTTTTTGAAATTCTGCCCAGTCCGAAAATGGCCCCGAGCACAAAACCCAGCAACAGCCCGACAATGGATATGAGCAATGTATAATACAAGCCGGTGCCGAGTTCCGGCAGAAAGTCTATGACGCCGGCCCAATCAAAATCAATCATACTTTCACCTCTACTTCTGTTAGTCACTTCATCTTCCAATCACAGTGAACAGTAAAAAAACTTGGCTGTATACGAGCAAAGGCACGAAACAGCCAAGTTTCATTCATTCTTGGATAAACCACTATATTTGTGCCAAAAAGGCGTTCATACACAGGAACCGAAGTCCCTCCTGTACAGTGGGATAAGCCCCATCCATCTGTTCACGAGTTGACGTATACCTCTCGGTTGTCTCTATTCAATTGGTTGTTCTACTCAGCTGCACCGAACCATTTTTCATAGATTTCATCGTAGGTGCCGTTTTCTTTCAATGTAGCAAGCGCCTCATTGATGGCTTGCACAACCTCTTCCTTGCCTTTGGTCACGGCAATTCCATAATCCTCCGCCTGATACAAGTCACCGACGACTTTCAGGCTGTCTTCACCGGAAGTCTGGATATAGTAGCGGACATTCGGGTCGTCATACAGGATGGCATCGGCACTGCCATTTTCAACAGCTAAGTATGCCTGGTCCAACTGTTCATATTCGTTTGCTTCTGCTCCTTCGATATTCTCTTTGATATAGGCAGAGCTAGTGGACCCCAGACGTGTGGCAATCGTTTTGCCCTCCAAGTCCTCGATACCTTTAATATCCTCATTATCTGCTGCTACCCCGATGGCCAGACCGGATTCGAAGTAAGGATCACTGTAATCGATGCTCTTCTTCCTTTCTTCGGTAATACCGATCCCCGCAATGGCAATATCGAATTGACCTGTCTGGAGGCCAGGGATGATACCATCAAAGTTGGTGGTCTCCATCTCGATTTCAAAACCCGCCTCATCAGCGATGGCGTTGATCAGGTCGATGTCAAAACCGACATGCTCTCCGTCTTTCATGAATTCAAAAGGAACAAAGGAGTTGTCACTGACCACCGTATAACTATCCTCTAATTCAGCCGTGCCTTCTTCTGCCCCATCCACATCTTCCCCGGAGCCGCAAGCTGCCAGCAGAAGAGCAAGTCCAATCATCAGCACTGCTGCAAACCATTTTCTTTCTCTCATAAAACAATTCCCCCTTTTTGATTATTTGTACCTATGAGAAAAGTTTGTCAATTGCTAAACATACACTTATGATACCAAAGATCAATAGTAAAAAAAAGGAGATTTTTCAGTCATTTAATGTGCTGTTTCTTTCCTAGAACGATTCAGCGGGGTGAAAACGCAGGTATATGGCTTGATAACGGGCACATACTTGCCGATGGTCCCGATCTCCCCAGTCTAATCAATCAAAAAAACACGCCTTCTGTCATAGGACCGAAAGCGTGCCTGAACTTCTACTCATATTTTCATTGGCGCCGTCTGGTTTATTCGACGACCTCTACATTCTCTGCATACACCATACCATCTTCCGTTTCTGTCAATTCATAGGAAATGGTGGTGCCTGGGGATAATTCGCCCAGCAATTCATAATCATCTGGAGAGAAGGATACGACCTTTACATCTCCTTCGGCTGTCTGGACCTCCATGGAATGGGAATCAGCCAACCCTTGGAACGTAACCTCTTCTCTCTCCCGAGCTTCATTGTTCTTCTGTTCCTCAGTTGATCCGTCTTCTGTTCCTTCGGTGTCATCAGCTTCTTCTTCTGGTGCCTCTTCAGCGGTTCCACCTTCATCTGCTGCTTCATTGTCTTCCCCTGCCTGATCCGATTCATCTGTCGTTTCATCAGCAGGCTCTTCTTCATTTTCACCGGCTGTTTCCTCTTCCTGACCATTCTCTGTCGTTTCCTCTTGATCCGTGTCTGTCGGTTCATCGGCAGGTTCATCATTCGAACACGCAGCCAATAACATAGGAACAAGGAATGCCAAAATAAGTAACTTTTTCATTGTTTACCCTCCCAATCTATCAATCACTAAGAAATATGGTCGATTATTGCTGGACCACTTCTATTACATGTTTGATTATACAACATGTCTTACACATTTTGCCAAATTCCTTTGCCTTCCCATGAAAAAACACGCCCCTAGTCCTATGACGGGAGACGTGTCCTTCCATTTATATACTATTTAGCTATAGAATTTCACATTTTCCGCCCATTTAATGAAGTTTTCCACAACATGATCAAGGAAGGAAATGGTCTGCTCATCCATTAAGTTGCCGTCAGCATCGATTTTTTCATGAACAGTGCCGATCACTACCTCATTTCCCGGCAGGGTCAAAGCACCGATTCCAGGCGCATTAAGGATCTGGCGAAGTTGCAGTTGGGCCTTGACAGTGCCCAGAGCTCCCATGGACGCACCGACAATCATGGTCGGTTTATTGACCATGACCTGATCCACACGGGAAAACCAGTCGAGAGCATTCTTCAACATTCCGGAAATGGAACCATTGTATTCCGGTGTTGCAATAAGGATACCATCGCTCTCCTTGATGATACTACGTAGGTCCTCTACAATTTGAGGCGGATTGAGTTCGTCATCCTGATTATAGAATGGAAGCTGGTCGATCGGGAGGACTTCTATGTCCAATTTCCCGTCATACCTTTTCTGCATGTATGCAGTAAGCTGTCTGTTGTATGAGTCTTTCCTGTTACTACCTACCAAAGCTGCTATTTTCATGTATTGATTCCTCCATTTTATAAACTAAGTACTGTCTTCATTGTTACAAAAGAGGAGGAAAACTGGCAAGAAAACTGCTTATCGTTTTTTACTCACTTACTCTTTCTCACTTTCCAAGTATGCCTGTTCTTCTTCCGGATCCATGACACCGCTGGCCTTTCCTACAGTTCCACCCTGCAGTTCCCAGACAGCGTTATGGTCGGCATCTGCCGTGGAAAAATCCCCTTCCTTCCACTTCAAAAGGATTCTCCGATAGACATCCTCATGATCCAGTGCGACCTTCTCCATGCCTTCCAACAGCCAGTTGATCCGCTGTGGGTGAATCTCGTAGAACCCCCATTTTTTCGACGCCTTCACCTTTTGATGGGACATACCATGGATATACTCCTGGTAATAGTCATCCGTCAATTCATAATGGGGCCTGTCCTCACCGAATGGATTCAATCCCTGTTCCTCAAACTCCTGAAGCTCTTGCTCGCTGATACTGCCCTTGATCTTTTCCCTCTGCTCGGAAATCTCTTCCGTATGACCATCATCCTCCGCCTCCTCTTCCATCGCTGCTGCACTTTCTGCCTGGTCTTCTGTTGTCCTTTCCGTTTCCATCCACAAGAATACTGCCAAGCCGGCGCTCGCCAGCAATAGAATCAGCCCGAAAATGGGCATAGGCTTTTTCATTGATTATCCTCCATTCCTGTTTGTAGTATGCTTTCATTCCAAATACTCCATCATTTCATCTTATATTGGAGCAAAAAAAATCCACGCAAATCCCTTGAAGAAATCGAAAAAAAGGATTATTATTTTTTATGTGGTTTTTATTGGCAGGTGTAGCAGAGTTGATAGACACATTACTCGCTATGTTCGTGTGGGGGTTCACCCTACCAGCACCATTTCTATGATGGAGAAGTACCCAAGTCCGGCTGAAGGGGATGCACTCGAAATGCATTAGGACGGGCAACCGTCGCGTGGGTTCGAATCCCACCTTCTCCGCTTTTAAAACCTTCTATGTAATTATTCAAGATGTTTCCATAATTATCCTGCTTTGATGCAAGAAAAAATAGAATGCTGCAGAAAAAGGCTTAGAGAAAATGTCTCTAAGCCTTTTTTAGTGGTTATATTGCTTATTGCTTTAATGGAGCTCCAATCTATGGCGAATACAGCAGAATACTGCCGCCGCTGTGACAAAATACTTCGCTTTCCGTGGGCACGGCTTCAGTCTCCTCGGAAGCAAAGGACGCTTCCTGAGGGGTCTTCATACTCGTGCTGTTCCCACTGGAGTCTACGTATTTTGTCTACGCTATGGAATCGATCTGATTTTCGAATGACTGTGGATCAATCACCTAAAATCACCCGGCTATCATTGAATTCTTCTATTCTCTTACAGCTACAGACATCACTACAATCAAATCACCAAACCAGCGGAGGAAATCCACGAAGGGTCCTGCGGGAACCGTGACCAGAGTGAGATCGCGAAGAACGTAGTTCGAGAGAGCTCACGGGTCACCCGCGGAAAGCGTAGTGGAATTTCCGCAGCGGCGGGTGTGAGGCGCTACTTGCGGCTTACCAAGCGGCACGCGAAGGATTCTTAGTAGAACGCACATGAACGCCGGAATCCGCAGCCATCACACCCCGCGCTTGTTCCCCCACAGATACGTATGGAGTTGCGGCAGCACCCGCACATCTTTCAATATATCATCCTCCATCACCCGATCGATCAACCGCTCATATCTGCGCAGTGAATAAGGAAGGAATTCCTGCTCCTCCACGGTCTCCAGGTCATCATTCCCCACCTGGAGGAACAGCTCGACATCCGGATACCGCTGATGGATATGCTGAGCGTATTCCAAGTCCGCTTCCTCAAAAATGACCACTTTCAGGCTGAATTCCCCCTTCTGCTTGCGTTGCAATGAATCTATAATGAAATCCAGTACGGAAAAATCCGTCTTCATGCCGGAGCTCGGCGGTTTCGGTGACAGTGTCAGGTCGTCAATATGGATAAACCAGTCCTGCCACTTGCTCCCCTGCGTCTCCAATGCCACCTTCATGCCATGTTCATGCAGGAGATCGACCAGCCCATCCAATCTTGCCAACAATGCAGGATTCCCGCCGGAAATGGTGACATGGCCGAAGTTCTCACCACCCGCCTCTTTCAATGCTTCAAAGATTTCTTCCGGCTCCATTTTCCGGATAGCATCTTTTTCCGAACCGTCCCAGGTGAATTTGGAATCACACCAGGAACAGGAATAGTCACATCCAGCGGTACGGACGAACATCGTCTTTCTGCCGATGACCATCCCTTCCCCTTGAATGGTGGGCCCGAATATTTCCATCACAGGTATCGTCATCAGGAGCGCACCTCCTTTGGACGGTAGATGCAGTAACTGGTCGGTGTCTCCCGCAGGTATACCTGCACACATGCCGGCTTGTTCGGGAGGGTGTTCAGATAGCCCTGGACAATTTCCCAAATGGTCCGCGCCGCAACCTCCGTGGTAGGGAAAAGTTCTGCATCAACATCTGAAAAGCCCTCATCATCGTTCAGCGTCTGGTGGTCGAACCGCTTATGGATCAGATCTTTCACCACTTTGAAATTCACCAAGAACCCAGTGTGGTCCAATTCATCCCCGGCAACGGTGATGTTGGTGAAATATGTATGGCCATGCCGCTGCCTGCACGTACCGGCATCTTCATGTGGGATATAATGAGCGGCAGCGAAATGGAAATCTTTGTTGATTTCATACGAAAAATCATGAACAGCCGGCGGATAGATCTGCTGCATCATTCAGCATGCACCCCCGCCTTGCGGGCCTCATATTGCTTCAGACCTCTGTTGCGGAGTTTGCAGGCAGGACATTCGCCGCATCCGCTTCCCTTCACCCCGTTATAGCAGGTGAGCGTATGTTCTTTGACAAACTCGAAAGCTCCCAGTTGGTCACTGAGTTCCCATACCTCTGCCTTATCAAGCCACATCAGCGGCGTATGGATGACAAATTCCTGATCCATGGACAGATTCAGCGTCACATTCAACGATTTCATGAAGACATCCCGGCAATCCGGGTATCCGCTGAAGTCCGTTTCTCCTACACCGGTGATCAAGTGAGCGGCACCTACTTGCTTTGCCAATACACCTGCGAAAGACAGGAACAGCAGATTTCTCCCCGGTACAAAGGTAGATGGTGGGCCGTCCTCCCCTTCCGTAATTTTCATGTCTCCACGCGTCAACGCATTCGGGGCCAGCTGGTTCAATAAGGACATATCCAGTTCATGATGCGGTACATCAAGCGTTTGGCAAATCTCCTTGGCACAGTCCAGTTCCTCGTGATGCCGCTGTCCATACTGGAACGTTACAGCTTCCACCTCATCGAATGTTTCCAGCGCCCAGAAGAGACAGGTGGTACTATCCTGTCCACCGCTGAATACAACAATTGCCTTTCGGTTATCCATTTTTATTCCTCCCCTTTTTCTTTAAAAAGAAGAGAAGCAAGCATGTTTCCATCAAAAAAAACAACACCCAAGAAGCCGTGTTGTCTGATCTCCTTAGTTTTTTATAGAGGGATGGAATTGCGAACCTCTCCTGCCAAAAAGCAGACTTCTTTTTTCTGTTTTCCATGAAAGTATACCATAACCATATGTCCGCCATAAACGTTTTATTCTCTCCCCCCTGTTGTTCCAGTATTCCCGATCGACCAGTGCAGCCTCCTGTAAACGTAGATGGCAGCTCCCGATGAACCTTGCATGCGTATCCACAAACCATGCACAGATAGAAAAAAATCCTCCGGAGAGTCCGGAAGATCTTAGCGCCCGCTTGTCGTGGTATTCTGTTGTTTCCGCTTATTTAAAAACTTCCGTACAACCGGATAGATCATCGGTCCGTATTTGATCAATCTACGAATCAATCGTCCCATGGATTTTTCCTCCTAAACAAAAGGTTACCTATATAATTCCTCTTAGAGAAGTTTTTAAACAAGAGGAAGGATCATGGGACAGTCCAGATTCCTCACACTCCTAGCCTGAGGCCTCCCTCGTACGCTCCATCCGTTCCAGCAGATGATAGTCCTTGGTTTTACGGATCGGGATCCTGTTACGGACGGCAAAGTCATCCAGTTCTCGAAAGATGCCAGCGGGTTGATGGTTCTCTATTTTCACCCTCCAACCATCCTTCACCTTTATCGTTGCCGCTTTCCTTGTCCATCCGGTGCGCAAGAATTTCATTTCTACAACTTCATCCGACCGGTACATCTTCCGGTACACACGCTGGCCGAACAAGAGGGCCCGCACATGCACAGATTCCCCCTCCATCCATATCCGCCATTTCAAGGAGAGCACCACCAAACAAAACGGGATATAGCATAAAACGGCATAGCTGGACAATTGGACGGAAATCAACATTCCTATGGTCAGCAGATATCCCGCCCAGGCAGAAATCCTTCCCTCATAACACATGCAGCTCTTCCTCCCCTGAAGTAGACCGCTTGATGCATAGCTTAAGCTGTTCCTGCTTTATTCTCCACCTTCAATACCATCTGGAGCGTGTTCAAGATATGCCCGTCAAATGTATCCTGGAACTCGGATACCTGCTCAAACCCCTTTGCATGATAAAAGTTCTTCCCGATTTCATTCTGCTTCTCCACATTCAAGTAGACTTCCTCCACGCCGCCTAGCTGATCGATCCCTTCCTGAAGCAAAGCACTGCCGATCCCTTTCCCCTGATAATGCGGATAGAGATAGATGGCGCCGAGTTCCACCCTCCCTCTCTCCTTCACATCTGAGAAGTTCGCAAAACCGACAATCCGGTCATCCGCCTCCGCTACAAACAGATGGGTGTGTTTCAGGCGTTTCTTCATGGTTTTGGCACTGTAGGCATTCTGGAGAAATTTCTTTTGGATCTCCAGAGGAATGATCCCCTTATAGGTCGCATTCCAGCTCGTCACAGCCACCTGCTGGATGTGTTTGATATCCTTCTTTCCTGCCCTCCGGATTACAAACTCCATGTCATCCCCCTCTTTTGATTGATGGAAATATTTCCGATTATTATAACATTTATTTTCCAGCAATGCTCCCATTTTTATACAGTCAATTTTTCTCCAACATGCGCGTTCAGCCAGGAAGTTCCATTACTGCCCTGGCCCGTACATGAACGCTGCTTCTATTTCCGCTGTGACGGTCAGTTGTCCTGGCTCGATTGGTGTCCCTGCATCTTCAGCAAGGGCAACAGCAGTGTACGGCTGGATCGTGGGGGTGGATTGTTCGGTAATATGGATGGGCGTCACATCCAAGGATACCTGCATGGCTGCGGCGAGTGCAGCCGCTTTGGCAACAGCATTTTCATAAGCCTTTTGCAACGCCTGCTGGTATGCCGCCCCTTGGTTTGCCATGAAAAACTGCACCCCTGAAACGCGATTGGCTCCACTCTGTACGGCGGCATCGATGACCCTGCCGATTCGGGCAAGATCCGAGATGGTCACTGTCACCTCATGCCGGACTTCATAACCTCTGAACACCTGCGCACCGTCCACATAGTCATATCTCGGCTCTATCTGATAAACAGTCGTGCGGATGTCCTCCGCCGGGATTCCCTGATCCCGCAACGCTTCCAACACCCTGTTCATCGTGGCATTGTTCTCTTCCTGTGCCTGCGCGAGCATGTCATTCTCCGTGACGACCCCCAACTGGACACTTGCTGCATCCGGGGCTGCCGATACACTTCCCTTGCCATCTACCGTGATCACCCGCCGCGGACCATTTTGCTGCCTGTAAGAAACGGGATAATAATACAAGGCCATTCCGCCTTTCCTTATACCTGTTTCTCTATGTATATGCACAAAAAGCGAGATTATTTTCCAGGCAGCAGGTTCTACCCCCAATAATCCGGGTCTGACATGCGCATTTCCTCTACGATATCGTCCAGGTCGGCCGGGGTGATCGTATAGATCGGATAATTCTCTTGTTCCTTTGCAGCTTGGTGGAAGAATCGCGTACTTCCCGGAAATTCATCATCCATCAACACCAGGCAGGCATCACTTTTATCAGCCAGCCACATGTTTTTCGCCTTGAACTGGAAAGCGCCTTTGTATTCCCCTTTATAGATGGGTTTGAAAAAATCAGCCACCATCATCAGCTCTTGATATTTCTCCTGCAATGGCTCCGGCCAGCGGGATTCCTGGTTCTCAAACGGAGGGAAGATCCCCAGATTGATGTCATATTGCTCTTTCAGATCCAAAACCACTTCAGCTGTCCACAACTCGACCCCCATCTGTCCGGAAACCAGCACCCATTCCAGTCCCTCTTCAATAAAACCGATCAACCTTTTTTCCACAGCTGCCTTGATGAAAGCAATTCGGGGATCATCTTCCTTGAAAATATTCAATTCCATGGGTTTATATCCTGTTACCGTCAAAATCTCCATCTATATACCACCTTTCCTGAAGCTGAAAGACCGGCAATTCCCAACTGCCCTTCCATCCAGTGAACGACGCGGGTGTACAGGATTTGCTGCGGGCCGCCAGTTTACTCTTGGCCACCTAGCTTACTTCAGCTTCCGGTTCTGTTCTTTCAACAGATCCCTTATCTCTGTCAGCAGCTCTTCCCGCACATCTGCTTCCTCTTCCTCAGCTGCTACTTCTTCTTCCTCCTTCTCCCGTTTGAACTTCATCAATACCCGGATGATCAGGAAGATGGAAAAAGAGATGACGAAGAAATCGAACACCGACTGCAGGAAATTTCCATAGAGTATTTCCGAACTGCCAACCGTGAGGGAAAGTTTGGTGAAGTCCACCCCGCCAAGCAGGATGCCGACCGTCGGTGTGATGATATTTTCCACCAGAGAGGTCACAATCGCTCCAAAAGCAGCACCAATCACCACTGCCACCGCCAAATCCAACACATTCCCCTTGAACGCGAATTCCTTGAAATCCTTCCACATAAAAAACCCCTCCCCGTCTTTTCTACGTAGTGTTATCATAATACGAGCAAAACGAGGTGTACAGTTATCAAGTACTCTTCCATCTGGGCTTATTGCGTAAAATAACGTGAATATGTAGGTACACGATGGCATGCTTGGCTGCAGGGATTAGATTCTTCCGTTCACCAACTGCTATGGTATGATGGCATGGTAGATTTGAAAAATATGGGGTGGGTCGAAATGGATTTATTTTTAGTATTCATCATGCTTGTTGTCATTGTAAGTCTGGTCATGGGCATCTTTTCAACCAAAAAGTATTACGAATTCAAGCGGGAAGCATTGAGTTTGGAGAAGGAACGATTGAACCTGGAAAGGAAACGTTTGGAGATAGAAGAAAAGAAATCAAATTAAAACAAAGACAGCCATCCCGGCTGTCTTTCTTCTATATTATAGGCCATGGTGCGGATTGCGGTTCTGCCTCGAATGGTTCTTCTGCTTTACATCCTTGTTCCCCTGCAACGGCTCACCATATGGCTGCTGCGGGCTCTGCGGCAAATCCGGATGCTTCTTCTGCTTCGGCCCTTTCGGTTTTCCACTCATCATTCAGTTCCCCCTTCAACGTGCTTATCCATAGCATTTGAAGACGAAAAAAAATTATCCCGAAAAACAATAGGATTTTTTTATAAAAAGAGTATATATTTTTTGGACTGTGTGTTATACTATAATTAATTATTGATGTTCGGAAGCAATACAAGATCTCTTCTCAGATTACACAGCAGTACCATCTTGAAAGTGAAAGAACAGAAATAGTAATAAACGTGCCAAACGAGCACATGGAGGAATTTAACAATGAACACAGGTTCAGTAAAATGGTTTAACGCAGAAAAAGGTTTTGGATTCATTGAAGTTGAAGGCGGAGACGACGTATTCGTACACTTCTCAGCAATCCAAGAAGAAGGTTTCAAAACTTTGGAAGAAGGTCAAACAGTGACTTTCGATATCGAAGAAGGAAACCGCGGACCTCAAGCAGCTAACGTTGTTAAAGCGTAACAGCTGATTTGGTTAAAAAAGCTATCCACTCTGGTGGATAGCTTTTTTTATGTCTAATTAGAGGGAGACTTCGTGATTAGGATGTGGATGATTGCGCGGTACAGGCGGGTTCCTGGGATATATGTGTGCTCCGGGCGATATATCCATTCTCCTGCCGATTTCCGCACGCTCCCGGCGATATATCCATCCTCCTGCTGATTCTCACACGCTCCGGGCGATATATCCTTCCTCCTGCCGATTCACGCGCGCTCCGGGCGATATATCCTTCCTCCTACCGATTTCCGCACGCTCCCGGCGATATATCCATCCTCCTGCCGATTCACGCACGCTCCGGGCGATATATCCGTTCTCCTGCCGATTCACGCGCGCTCCGGGCGATATATCCATCCTCCTGCCGATTTCCGCACGCTCCCGGCGATATATCCATCCTCCTGCCGATTCACGCGCGCTCCGGGCGATATATCCTTCCTCCTACCGATTTCCGCACGCTCCAGGCGATATATCCATCCTCCTGCTGATTCTCACACGCTCCGGGCGATATATCCATCCTCCTGCCGATTTCCACGCGCTCCCGGCGATATATCCATCCTCCTGCCGATTCACGCGCGCTCCGGGCGATATATCCATCCTCCTGCCGATTCACGCACGCTCCAGGCGATATATCCATCCTCCTGCCGATTCACGCACGCTCCGGCCGATATATCCATTCTCCTGCCGATTTCCGCACGCTCCCGGCGATATATCCATCCTCCTGCCGATTTCCGCACGCTCCCGGCGATATATCCATCCTCCTGCCGATTCACGCACGCTCCGGGCGATATATCCATCCTCCTGCCGATTCACGCGCGCTCCCCCACATCCCACAGAAAAAGCAGCCCTCCAAGGGGGCTGCTTTCCATAACTGCATTATTTGGTGAATTCTTCTGTAAGCACGGTAACGATCTGTTTCTTACGGGAGACGACACCTTTTAAGAGGGCACGGTTGTTGTCATCTAAGGACACATCGAATGCTGCTTCCACTTTATCCTTACCTTGTCCGAGTGCAAGGACTTCGGAGTCGTTTTCCAGGATATCTGTAACAACGAACAGGAACAGGTCGAGGTTCTTTTCTTCGATGATGTTGTTGATTTCTTTTTCAAGCTCCTGCTGATTTTCGTAGATGGTGCTGGCATCCACTGTATTCACCTGGGCGATTTCCACTTTGGCATCTCCCATGGAGAATTCTTTCGCGTCCATGGTCAGGAGTTCCACCATGGATTTATCGCTGAGATCTGCTCCGGCTTTCAGCATGTCTAGGCCGTATTTTTCCAAGTCGACGCCGGCGATTTCTGCCAGTTCCTTGGCTGCGTCCACGTCTTCCTGTGTGCAGGTCGGGGATTTCAGCAGCAAGGAATCGGAAATGATGGCGGAAACAAGCAGTCCTGCTGTTTGCTTAGAAACTTTCACATTGTTTTCCTTGAACATTTTGTTCAGGATGGTTGCTGTACATCCGACCGGCTCGGCACGGAAGTAAAGTGGCTCTTTGGTTTCAAAGTTGGAAATGCGGTGGTGGTCGATCACCTCGGCGATTTTCACATCTTGGATATTGTCGACGCTCTGCTGGAATTCGTTGTGGTCGACAAGGATGACGGAATCCACATCATCTTCCACTTTCTCGATGAGGCCAGGTGCCTCGGCACCAAAGTAGTCCAATGCATACTGGGTTTCTTTGCTCACTTCACCCAAGCGTGCCGGTACTGCTTCCACACCCAACTGGTTCTTCAGGTCGGCATAAGCAAGTGCTGAAGCAATTGTGTCTGTGTCCGGGTTCTTATGTCCGAAAATCAACGTTTTACTCATCATCATTCTCCTTCTCCTATGTAGCTTCTATTAACTATGAAAATTTTATCACATCTGTTGGGTCTCTACAATGAAGGGGGTTTCGCTGGCCCGCCTACACCGATTCCCTGTACCACTCCCTCACCCGTCTCTCCATCTCCCAGTCGTCAGTTTCCTTTGCCTCCGGGCCGCTGACATCTACGACCTCCACCACAGGCCCATCTTCCCTCTGCACTTTCACCGCACAGTGATGGTCAAACGGGGATGGCAGGAGCTCTAGGATTGCTTCCCCTTGAAACAGGTCATAGATTTTCATGACATCTTCCTCCGAAAGCTGCCAGTCCGACTCTTCCATCCTCTCTCTTTCTTCCCAGTCCTCCAGTGGTTCCTGTTTCCCTTTTCGGTACAAAATGGGCATCACTCCGGCCGGCTTCTTATCATGGATTTTCTGCAGCAGCCGGATTCCCTCCGACACACCGATCAGGATCATCCCGTTGGTGAAAAATTGAAAGTAAATCTGAAAGAATGAACGCCAATTGATCCTGGCACTTTCTTGCCCCGCCCCCTGCGGCATTCCGGGCTGTTGATTAGCCATCTGATAGGCCAAGACGAATCCGATGACCAGGCTCAAGATGCCTGCTACCAATATGACGTTCGTTATGGTTTTTGCCATCATGCTGTTTCCCCTCCCTCCCTTGAATCTTTCTTCACCCCCTGGGAAAATCCCTCCCCAACGGGCAAGTAATTTTACATTTGCATCGTTTATTTTTATAGTGAAAGAAGACGAAACTATTGGGAGGTAATGGAATGAAAGAGCAATTCAATTATACAAGAGATACATTTTTAGCATTTGTAGAAAATCTGGATGAAACAACGGCCGACAAGGAAGCGTCCTATTTCAACAATACGATCCGCTGGCATATCGGTCATGTCCTGGTAACACCGGAATCCCTGTTGTTCGGCTTCCCGAAGCATTCCGCCAATCTGCCGGAAGAATACAACGACCTGTTCGGCATGGGGACCAAACCTGCTGACTGGAAAGGTGAGATCCCTGACTTGGAAGAACTCGCCTCCCTGCTGAAGCAGCAGAAGGAACGCATCAGTAAATTGGAGGATGACTTCTTTGCCCAGGAGCTCCCTTATGAACTGCCATTCGGCAACTTCCAGACATATGGCGATATTTTCCACATGATCCTGCAGCATGAGAACGAACACCTCGGGAAAATGAAGGCCATGAAACAAGTGGTCACTGCCGGCTGATGGCAAAACGGTTCATCATCATCGGTGCCGGCATCCTTGGCGCCAGTACGGCCTACCAGCTGGCAAAACCCGGGGCCGAGGTCATCATCATCGACCGGCAGCATGAGGGGCAGGCAACCGATGCTGCAGCGGGTATCGTCTGTCCATGGCTGTCCCAGCGCCGCAACAAGAAGTGGTACCGCCTCGCCAAAGGCGGTGCCGCGATCTATCCGGAAATCATACAGTCCCTTGCAGATGACGGGGAAACGGAAACCGGCTATGCGAAGGTCGGGGCAATCAGCCTCCATACCGAAGCACGTAAACTTGAAGGCATGAAAGAACGTGCGGAAAAGCGCAGGGAAGATGCCCCTGAGATCGGCGACATCACTATGCTGGATGAACACCAGGCAAAAGAAGCCTTTCCTGTTCTTGCAGCAGGATATGGGGCAGTACACGTAAGCGGTGGTGCCCGTGTTGATGGCAGACAGCTCTGCCAGGCTCTGCTCCGGGGTGCCAGGAAACACGGGGCTGAGATGATCGAAGGGGAGGCCCAGCTCCTCACTGAAGGAAGCACCATCACTGGTGTTTCTGTCAACGGAAATTCCATCGAGGCGGATATGGTCATTGCCGCTTCCGGTGTTTGGATGAATGATTTGTTGGCACCGCTGGGCGTCGATTTCCAAGTGACCCCACAAAAAGCGCAGATCATGCACTTGGGACTTTCACAGATGGATACCTCAGGTTGGCCGGTCGTCATGCCGCCGAACAATTCCTACCTGCTTTCTTTCGCGGATGGGCGGATTGTTGCAGGCTCCACCCATGAAGATGAAGCAGGCCTTGATACGAGGGCGACTGCGGGCGGTGTCCATGAGATCCTGTCGAAAGCATTGGATGCAGCGCCAGGCCTTGCCGACAGTTCCATCATCGAAACACGGGTCGGGTTCCGGCCGTACACCCCGGGCTTCCTGCCAGTGCTCGGAAAACTTCCCGGATATGAGGGGCTGCTGCTCTCTAATGGACTGGGCGCTTCTGGATTGACGATGGGTCCATTCATCGGCACGCAACTGGCCAAACTCGCGCTCGGACAAGAAACAGACATCGATCCCGCCGACTATGATATCGCGGGCGCCATCCAATAGAACAGCCCCTGTCTGTCCTATAATGGAAATTATGCCAAAAAAGCTTGAGGGTGTGTTTTATCCTCAAGCTTTTTCTAATGGTTAGCTATTATGTACCATCAGATGCTGTAACAAACATTTGATATGTAGAATTCTTGAAGGTACTATTTAAACAACTGCCACACTATTCCCTCTTTTGCAAGTTTGTCAGTGCGTGGCTCAGTTGAGTTCTTTTTTATATCCCAGGACAATAATTCCATCATCCAGAGGCTCCATGTCTTCCGCTGGATTTCTCACAAATCCAATGCTTTCGTATAGACTACATGCTTTTGTCATGAACTCACCAGTGTGCAGCCCAATAACGCGGGTGCCTTTTTCTTTCTCTGCATCTAGGCAAAATTGCAGGAGTGACTTTCCTACAGCTTTTCTGCGATGCTCTTTTCCTACAGCCAACTGACGGATTTCCGGATGCTCCGTTTTTTCTCCGAACGCTTCGTATGCTTTCGTATTGGCAGGATAAAGCACAACACTTCCTGCAATCCTGCCATCGATCCGTGCGACATACACTTCTTCCCCACCCGTGTTTGCCGGACGGGAACTAAGCTCATTTTTCAGTGCATCCCAATGGGCTTCAGGCAAAACATCTGAATACTCCTCATATGCTTCCAATCTTTGTTTTTCAATAAATTCCATCTCGTTCGGCAAAGCCTTTCTGATTTCCACCGTTCCACTCCCCATCTTTATTCCTTCTTACTTCCGTTCCATGTGATTATTTCTATCCTGTTTTTGTGACCCTGGCTATTCTTCCATACAAAAAAGCCAGAATATATGTACTTCCTGATGCATCACCATTACCGCAGAATCTTCTCCATCGCTTTGCCTTTTGCCAGTTCATCGACCAGCTTATCCAGGTAGCGGATTTCCTGCATCGTCGGTTCTTCGATTTCTTCCACCCTGACGCCGCAGATGACACCCTTGATCAAATCCCTTGATGGGTTCAACTGGGGAGCTTCCGTAAAGAAGGTTTCAAAGTCTTTCTCTTTTTCCAGCTGTGCTTCCAACTCTTCCTGGCTATACCCTGTCAGCCAGCGGATGATTTCATCGACCTCCGCTTTTGTACGGCCTTTTCTCTCAGCTTTCGCAATATAATGGGGATAGACCTTTGAGAAACTCATTTTGTAGATTTTATGTTCGGCCATGATATGTTCTTCCTCTCCATGTGTTCAAGATACATCTTTATAAACCTCAGTATATTCCTTTTACAGCATATTCTACTCCACTTTGACGGAGAACGTATAGTTTCTGTCTCCTTTTTCCCAATAGGCTAAAACATGATAGACATAGATTCCTTTTTCTTCTGGTACAACAATAGAATCATGATTTCTTTCAATCTGTCTGATGTTCTCTTGCCTATTTTCACCAATCCGTTTATCTACTCTCAGTTTCTGCACCATTGGTTCTTTCTCATAGTCAATCATGATTTCCTCGTTTGGAGATACAACGGTGGGTTCATGTGCTTTCGTCCTGTCCAATGGCTTGTCAATGCATTGGAATAAAGATCCATTCCAACAATACGGTCCCTTGGCTGTGGGGATTTCTTCGTTGGTTCCGGCAGTTACCATAGGGGCGGGGGCTTCGGAACGAACGGTAAACAAATATAAAACAACCAATCCGAGAACAATAATCAGCAGCGTAATTTTTCTGATGATGCTCCCCCCTTATCATCAATAGTATTCGAACAAGCACATTTCCACTCTACCGGCAAATGCCTTCCTTTGCCCAACTTTTTGACTTCTTTCTATCGTGTACTCCTCCCCCAGCGATCATGGACTTTTTACCAACACTTCTCTTTTATAGTTGCACAACTTTCCTACCACTAACGGAATCAAAAGAAATCCACGATGTTTCTGCTGATTCCTCGCAACAACCAGAAAATCACCCGTAAAGGCAACAGGATCAATTCAGGGACCCACAGCAGCACATCGAGAACACCGTCCCAAAACGTATAATCGCCTTTGTCTTTCTTGCTTTTTCTCATTTGCCCCTTCTTTTTCCTCCACCACTTCCTCATTTCCATCCTCCCCGCAGTCAGACAAAAATCATCCGAAGAAAAAGTCGAAAACATTGCTTCCAGCTGAACTGTTTTTATTATAAAACTCCGAGTACCCACAATTTTTACAGAAAACAACCGTAAACTGGTTATTCTGGACATCGAACATTTTGGAAAGTCCAGTCCCGGTCATCGATACATCTTTCTTATCAGCATCTGTACTTCCGCATTTGATGCATCCTTTATTATTTTCCATTGCCATTCATTCCTTTCCCGTGATTATTAAGTGTCCGATCATAAAAAACGGATCCGTCAGCCCAATAGAAACCCTTGGATAGACACATAGAAATTGAAGAAAGCAGTGACAATCAACAGATAGCCAACCGGCTTTTTCTCCTTTTTCATTTCTTCCGCCCCCATTGTCAGCAACAACACTCCCAATAAGAACAGCATGACGGGCGTCAAATTCATGCTGCTTCCATTCAGCAAGCTGATGGAAGATAGGGCAAGAACGGCTATTGCCAAGATGAGTCGTAAAATATTCATTGGCATCTTTTCTCCTGCTACTTACATATTTTGGTTGCTTATTATTTTATACGAAGCTCCATAATAAAAAGTTTCACTTCTTCATCCTTTTCCTCCGCCTGCCAGAATATCTTGCACTTTAAAACAATGCTAATATTTATCACGAACAAGGCAAGAATAATTTTATCACGTCAAACTCCTATAGAAATCAACCAGTATTTTTACACTTGAAAGGTGGTTCCATATGCTATGGGTAAAATAACAGCCAAATTATGGACGAACCAATATGTCATCATTGTTTTATTGTCTTTGGTCATGTTCTGTGCTTTTTATATGATCACGGCAGGTTTCCCCATTTTTGTATCGACCGTGACAGATAATCCTGCGGTTGCAGGAACCATGACGACCACGTTGATGTTATCCTCCCTGATCACGCGTTTCTTTGCGAGCATCATTATCCAAAAGGTCCATAGGAAGCTGCTGCTCATCATTTCCCTCGTATATTTCCTGGGAACGGTCGGCCTTACGTTTGTGAACGACTCCGTCGGATTTCTGATATTCATCCGTGCCCTGCAAGGCATCGGCTTTTGTATGCTTACTACCTTGGTCTTCACCATATCGAGTAATATCGTTCCTAAATCCAGACTGGGTGAGGGGCTTGTTTTCTTCGCCATGTCTACTAGTGTCGGGACGACCATCGGGCCGCTCATCGCTATTTCCTATCTTGCAAATTTCTCTTTCCACTCGCTGATGCTCGTGACGCTGGGCCTGTTGACCATTTCATTGGTATGCAGTTTCTTCACGAAGACGAATGGTAATAGAGAGAAAGAGGAGGAGAAGAAACAGCCACAGAAAGCTGATGACGAACCGTTCTATAAATACATGTTCGATAAGCGTGTGCTGCTCCCTTGTATATTGGTATCGCTCAATTACATGACTATTGCGGGGACGGTCAACTTCATGGGACCGTTCGGGAAGGAAATCAATCTAGGTGGAAGCATTTCCCAATTCTTTATCGCACAGGGGATTACGATGGTCATCTTCCGGTCCTTTTCTGGCAAAATCTTCGACCGGTTCGGCCATAGAATCCTGATGATTCCAGCCGCGATTTCAGGTACTGCCGGCCTTGTATTATTAGGCTTTGCCTCAAGCATGCTGACCGTCTGGATTTCCGGGGCATTGTTCGGCATTGCGTTTGCCATCATCCATCCGATCGGCCAAGCATGGGCATTGACCCTCGTGCCAGAGGAGAAAAAAGCGACAGCCAATTCGATGCTGCTCATTTTCATCGATTCTGGTTTGGCCATCGGATCCATCGGCCTTGGATTCCTGGCAAACTATGTCGGGTACGCCTGGACTTTCACTTATTCTGGAGCCTTGATGGTCATCATTTTGATCTTGTATCTGTTCGGCAGCAAAAAACAGCCGATAGATACCAAACAGGTGCCGTCCCCATCGCTCACGGACTGATGGGGCAGCACCTGCTTTATTGATCAGCCTTACACACTAGCTCTATTTTGATAATGCAATCTTGATATGGGCTAAGTGATGCTCTTCATGCCAAGCCAATTTCGCCACCTTTGTTGCGACGGTGATTTCTCCATTTACCTCATGAACAAAAGCCCGGTCCAATTGCTCTTCCTTCAGCTGACGGCCCAACGATACAATGCGCTCATTGATCCCTTCCAACATCTTTATCGAACACTCTACAGGAAGCTCGGTATCCGGTTGGACCGCCCACTCCTCCTGGTCGAAAGCCGGTACGGTTGGACGCTCGTCCGTCAAAGCCAGCTTCAATCGCTGATACATGTTCAGCTGGGAATCGGCAATATGATGGACAAGTTGCCGAACCGTCCAACTGCCGGCCCGATATGTTTTGCTCAAATCCTCATCACTTAATGCATCGACTGTCTCTCTCAGTCGATCCGTATACGTTTCGATTTGCCTCAACCACTCTTGGATATTTTCCAACGTCACCTGGTCGGGAACTTGCAGTTTGCCAATCGGGAATCTTACATCCGTTTCCAATCCATCCCCTCCTGAATTTGTAATCTTTCGGTATCTACTTCCAATATACCTAATCGGATTCGTTCCTGTAAACTTTCCACTATAAGGAAGGCACAGTCCACCAAACCAGTCGAGATGATACCTGTTGTCCGCTGATAGGTAACTCTTCCCCCTACTAAGCAAAAGGCAGATTTGTCCATATGCGGACTACAAAGAATTTGCCTAGTCGCTGGCCATGTGATAGGTTAATTTTATTAAGCATTGCATGGTCGCTTGCAAATAGAGCGCTATTGCTTACCAACAAGGAGGAGTCCATCCATGATCATTGCGATCATTGTGTTGCTATTCGTTTCCCTGTTCTTTTCCGGCAGTGAGACAGCGCTTACGGCCACCAACAAGGTGAAGCTTCAAACAAAAGCAAAAAATGATACAAAGGCCCAAAAGCTATGGAACTTGGTATCCAAACCGAGTGTATTCATCACCACTATCCTGATCGGAAACAATATTGCGAATATCCTGCTTCCTACATTAGTGACCACCTTGGCCATTCAATATGATTTCAATGTCGGTTTGGCTTCTGCCATATTGACCATCGCCATCATCATATTCGCAGAAGTCATCCCAAAATCGGTGGCGGCTGCATTTCCCGAAAGGATCGCTTTCATGGTCTCCCCCATCATCCGGTTTTTTGTCGTCATCTTCAAACCGATCACCGTTGTACTGAACTGGTTGACCGGCATGCTGACGAACCTGCTATCCAAAGGGCAGCCGGCGACAGAATCCGTGTCGAAGGAGGAATTCCGGGCAATGGTGGACATTGCCGATTCGGAGGGAACCTTCCATAAAGCCGAGTCTTATCGTATCAAGGGAGCATTGGATTTTCACAATTTAAATGTAAAAGACGTATTGAAAACACCTCGTGTCGACATTGAAGGTCTGCCGATCAATTCTACCTATGAAGAAGTCAGAGATATTGTCATCCACCACCCCTTCACTAGGTATCCGGTTTATAAGGAAGATATGGACCACATTGTCGGTGTGTTCCATTCCAAGTACCTGATCCAATGGTCGACCAACACGGAAAAGTCTCTCGAATCATTCAGTGACATGGACCCGTTGATTGTCTATGAGTTCCACTCCGCCGAGTGGGTATTCCGCCGTATGACGCTGGAAAAGAAGCATATGGCGATTGTCTTGGATGAATACGGCGGCACGGAAGGAATACTGAGCCATGAGGATGTAATTGAGGGCATGATTGGACTGGAAATTGAAGATGAATTGGATCCCGACTCCGACCCGCTCATTGAAAAAATGAGTGAAACGGAGATGATCTGTGATGGAAAAATAACGTTGCGGTACTTGAACTCCCTCTTTGGCACGGATATCCCGGAAGAAGAGGATGTGCTTGCCGGTTATCTTTTGAAAGAACTGAAAGATTTCCCTGAGGAGAACGAAGTCATCGAACGTGGAGACCTTACATTCAAGATATTGAAAGTGGAGGGCCGGACCATCCGCAAGGTCCAAATCATTAAATGAACGGAGCATACAGAAGCATGGTATTTCTACAGAAAATCCATGCTTCTTTTAATTAGATCACCTTCGCCCCCATCACCCCCGGCTCTATCGCCAGTCGGAAGCGTTGCATCGGCCGGCAACTCCCCTATTCAACTGTCCCCCCCGTAGTTGGATGTCTCTCTGTTCGCTTTCAATATTTCCTTCAAGGTAGCATGGATATTTTGCAGGCTTATCAAAATGAATCCAAGCATGACAAATGTGATCATTTCCCCTGTAAATATGGAGACGATCGCCAGTATGGCAGCATATAGTCCATATAGCCAGTTGTTCATTGGTTATCCCCCCCCCGGTTGAAATTCCTCTTTTTCTTATGGATCTTTCATGTGGTTGTGTAGATCAGCTCAATTGTTCATTCTTCTACATCTTTCAATTCAAAAGTCCGTACAACATTTAAATAATCGTCCAGCAACTCTTCATACTCAGGAGCATCCAAGGCGATATCGAAGGTTACCTCATATACATGGCCGTCGGTCTCCTTTAAAAACCAGTACTCTTCATAGCCATCGAAGTCCACTCGTATTGCCGTTGTGAATATTCCTGTATCAAAGCCTTCTTTCTCATGCAAATACGTAATCGACTGGGCACGATCGTGCTGGAATGGCACAAAGTCATCCAGGCCTCTATTTCTCATTTCCTCTTCCCGGTTTCTCGCATGTTCCTCCTGTTCTACGCGGATCACGATTTCCGAACTTCTCAGCGTAAAGTGCTCTCGTTCAATGCTTTCCTCGTAGATGGTGTCAAAAGTATAGCGGTAGACATGGTACGCAGGAAAGGAGTATCGGAATGTCGCAGCCTCCGGCAATTCGAAGGAATAGCCGACTTCCGGATAACTGCCTTGAAGATTCTCTGCAGGCTCATAGGACAAGTTTTTCGGTTTATCCAACACAACCTCTTCATGGAAATCTTCTTCCTGATCGGTAATCGTCCGTACGGAAGCCAGCATCGTCTCCAACAGCTCCTCTTTTTTCTGTTCCGGAACAGAAATGGCAGTACGAAGATAGGTATGCTCCAATTCACCAATCAGTTCATAGTGGATCACACCTGGTTGTGGTTCACTTTCAATCATATAGGTGTAAGGCTCGATATCATAATCATCCGTGGTGTGGACAGTGGGCTCTCCCTCCATCCCTTCCATTTCTTGCAATCTTTTTATTCTTTCTACCGTTTCTTCCCTTAATTCTTCCAAATGGAGCGCAGAGTTTTCTTCGACTTCCTGTGTCACTGACTCGATCATCTCTTGAATTTCCGCTTCTGTCGGCTCTTCCCCTAGAGAGAATCGCTGCTTGGCATAGACATACCGACTCTTGTTAAAAGGTTTTACCTCCATCGTCGGCACCTCTTTTTCAAGGTCGCTGGAGGTCGTTTCCAAGGTGAACGGGAAATCATCGGCGGATGGCTTATGCCAGAAGAACATTTTTTCTTCCGAAGTATCTGTTTCATAACGCGAGAGCCTTTCAAAAGAATCATCCACCGTCACCTGGTACGAATGTGGGAGCAACCAGTTGCCTGGATCATCGGTATCCTCTTCTTGCACAAATCCATAGGTTGTTCCCGGTGCATCATCTTTCTCGTCATCTGTATTGTCTGTTTCCGCTCGATCCGCTGTCGAGCAAGCATATAAAAATAAGAATCCCAACAACATGAGTCCTGCCCTTTTCATCACTAGTCCTCCATAAAGTATTTTTCCGTTCGCTCCGTATACCTGCAATCTATATTTTTGTCGAAGCCCTCCATTAAAATAGCACCCTTGACTGCACAGCGCCGACAACATGGCCACCGTGCTATGAAGGGTGCTGGTATTCCTAGTCACTTTTTTTGGGAGCATGGGCATCCCGGCGACAGATGGCTATCGATCGGATTTTCCTCGCCCGATGCCGTGGCATCCGCGCGTAAAGTGCGTTTCATATCGTGCGAGTCTATTTCACTATTAACACTGGGCAATCGGACCGCTTGGCAACCTTGTGGCTCACACTCCCGAGGATGAAGGACTGAAGATCGTTCAGGCCGCGGCTTCCGATGACCACACAATCGAATTCCCGCTCATTGGCAAACTCCACAATCGTCGGTCCCGGCTCCCCATGAAGAACATGCGTACCATAGGGAATCTCCGACGCTTCCAGCATCTCGCTGATCGGCTTTATTTTCTCTTTCCGTTTCTTTTCAATCTCATATTTATTGGCATTATGCAGGACGTCCTTCTTGGCTGTATCTCCATCCACCACATAGACCGCATCAATACTCCCATCAAACTTCTCTGCCAATTCCAACGCATAGTTTGCAGAACGAATGGAGTGCTCCGAGCCGTCGACTGCTAATAGAATCCGTTTAAACAAATCATCCACCTCATTATCTCAGCCATTTTCCTTAACTATAACACAGATGATTCCCTGCTGTAACGATGATAAATCCCACCACTTCGCCATTTTACAGCCGACACCCTGTCTGGTAGGCTTATAGGAAATGGAGGGATTCGTGCATGAAAAGCAAAATGGTCATTCTCATCCTGTTCCTGTTCACACTGGCTGGCGTCGCCATAGCCTGGTTCTGGATGCAGCACCTCACCGAGAACAATCAAATGTCCTCGTCTACTGTAACAGGGGCCGATGTCCTTGCAGTATGGGAAGCTTCCTCTTCTTGCATTCTAGCTGTTTTGTAGCGGAGAACCCTCTTCCCGCTTCAGGTGGAGCGTGGGGGCTGCGCTGATGGGAAACAGCGTGGAGTGGAAACTTTGCGGGGATATCGGCAGGAGGAGGGCGGTTATCGGCAGGTGCGACGCTTTATCGGCAGGAGAATTCATTTATCGCCAGGTGCATGGCGATATCCGCTGGAGAATTCACTTATCGCTAGGTGCTCCGAATTATCGGCAGGAGAATTCATTTATCGCTAGGTGCTCCGCTTTATCCGCTGGAGAGTTCACTTATCGCTAGGTGTGCTGCTTTATCGGCAGGAGAATTCATTTATCGCTAGGTGCGCCGCGATATCCGCTGGAGAATTCACTTATCGCTAGGTGCTCCGAATTATCGGCAGGAGATTTTACTTATCGCCAGGTGCATGGCGATATCCGCTGGAGAATTCACTTATCGCTAGGTGCTCCGAATTATCGGCAGGAGATTTTACTTATCGCCAGGTGCATGGCGATATCCGCTGGAGAATTCACTTATCGCTAGGTGCGCCGCGATATCGCCAGTACAACTTCTTTATCCCCCCGGCGCGCATGGTCATTATATAAAAATCCCCCTGAAGAACAATTCTCCAGGGGGGAATTCTCGTCTTATCCAATTTTGCTGGTATCAGCGACAGTCTTTTTTCGGAAACTTTCATCCATTCGATCCACCATACGCCCCATGTGCAGATAGGTATACTGGAACAGCGGACTTTGGATGAAGGTGAAAATGAATGTAAATATGAATACCGGGCCTCCCAAGAAAAGTCCGAGCACCAGTACAGTGGTTTCGGTGATGATGCGCACCTTTCCGATGGAAGCACCTGTTTTATCGGAGATCGACAGCATGAAGCCATCCCTTGGACCGGATCCTACTCCCGCTGCGTTATAGAACCCGCCGCCAATTCCCATCACCACAATTCCTGTGATGATCACCAATATATCCATCCAGGTGCTGGACGCTGTCGGCAGAAAACCGAGCCAGAGATACAAATCCACGAACGCCCCAACTAGCACGGCATTCAGGAACGTCCCCAATTTGATATAGGATTTATCGAGAATCCAGGAGATGACGATCAGCACAAAGGAAATGATGATCGCCCATGAACCGACGGACAATCCCACCTTATCATAAAACGCAACATTCAAAACATCCCATGGATGGATGCCCAGATGCTGCATATTGATGGTTATGCTGATCCCCAAACTGAAAATCATGATACCAATAAGATAAACAGACCAGCGCAACATATGTACCAATTCAAACATCCCTCTTTCTTTCTAATAGTAATAGATTTCTTCCATATGATTGGTTTTTCCCTTAGGCGTTGGGCCTTTCCAAACAACCATCGTGTAAAAATCAGTCCAATCAATCAAATATCTATTATAGCATATCAGAAAAAAAAGGAATGGTGAGCGTATTTGCTTCAATTGATGGTTTATCTTCCCCATCGTGTGGGGCATCGCTCTATACATCTTCAAAAAGGAGGTAAAGAATGGGAGACAACAGGACAAATGTCTACATCGACCGGGAAGTAACCAGCATTGATGAAGACAAGAAGGATGACATCCTGCAGAACTTCGACCGCTTTACCAACTACCTGGAAGACAAAATGGAACTAGGCAAGAAAATGGGATTGAATGAAGATAAACTGACCAAAGGCGCAGAGAAGATCGCCGATTATCTCGCCAAGCATGAAGAACCACGTACCCGTGAGGAAAAGCTGCTTCAGGCGTTATGGAAGGTTGGCGATACAGATCTGCAAAAAGGACTAGCCCGCATGCTTGTCCGCCTTGTCGATGAAAAGTAAGAATAAGAGATAAAAAATACACTTGGAACCAATCATTCCAAGTGTATTTTCGTACTTCTGACCCGAGGATAGCCAATGGATACACGGTTCCACGCAAAAATCATCTGCTTTTCGCGGATGCATGGTCCGCTGCTTGCGCTTTTTCTTCTGAAAGGCTCAGCAATACGATCCCTGTAATGACAAACAGCAGCCCTGCCAGCTTCACCGCATTGAAATGCTCCTGGAACAGCACAACACCCACAATAGAAATCAGAGCCGTCCCCACTCCCGACCAGGCAGCATATGCGGTGGACAGCTGCATGCTTTTGAGAGTCAAGCTGAGAAATACGAAGGCATTCAGAAATCCCAAAATTACGCCGATGGTCGGCAGTGGATTGGTGAACCCTTCCGACAATTTCAACATGGTGGAAGCAAAAACTTCTGAGATGATGGTAATTGCCAACAGCAATAACCCTTTCATGATGCATTACCTCCTAATTCGCCAAATTCATCATCAGCACCCCGATGACAAGCAGACCGATTCCCATCACTCCCTGCCGGTTGATCTTTTCCTTGAAAAAGAAGACACCCGCAAGAGCGGTGAGAACAGTCCCGACACCGCTCCACGTGGCATATACAAGCGATAGGGGCAAGTGTTCCAGTGTAATCGACAACAAATAGAAGCCCGTGCCGAAGCCAGCAATCACTCCCATCACAGGCAGCACTCTCGTAAAACCATTGGACAATCTGAGCATCGTAGAACCGAATACTTCCAGCAGGATGGATATTCCCAGTAACAGATAGGCCCCCATCCGAATCAGCCACCTTTATATCGAGATTTTCTTCCATGCATGATCATTTCAACATAAATCATCTTTTGCTTTCTCTATATTTCCGATTCTATTTTCCACTAAACTGGCTTCTTCTGGGAGGCTGGGAAAATTTATACCATGCGTTAGGGGAATCAGCTTATCGCCAGATGCGCTGCAGTATCAGCAGGAGAATCAGCTTATCGCCAAGTGCGCTGCGATATCAGCAGGAGAACCAATTTATCGCAAGGTGCGCCGCAATATCAGCAGAAGAATCAGCTTATCGCCAGATGCGCTGCAGTATCAGCAGGAGAATCAGCTTATCGCCAAGTGCGCTGCGGTATCAGCAGGAGAATCCAGTTATCGCCCCGTGCTCAGCGATATCAGCAGGAGAATCCGTTTATCGCCAGGTGCACTGCGGTATCAGCAGAAGAATCTATTTATCGCCAGGTGCGCTACAATATCAGCAGGAGAATCCGTTTATCGCCAGGTGCTCCGCGGTATCAGCAGAAGAATCCGTTTATCGCCCTGTGCTCAGCGATATCAGCAGGAGAATCCGTTTATCGCCAGGTGCACTGCGGTATCAGCAGGAGAACCTACTTATCGCCAGGTGCGCTACAATATCAGCAGGAGAATCCGTTTATCGCCAGGTGCTCCGCGGTATCAGCAGAAGAATCGATTTATCGCTAGGTCCACCGCGATATCAGCAGGAGAATCAAATTATCACCAGGTCCACCGCGATATCAGCAGGAGAATCAAATTATCACCAGGTCCACCGCGATATCAGCAGGAGAACCTATTTATCGCCCCGTGCTCAGCGATATCAGCAGGAGAATCCGTTTATCGCCAGGTGCACTGCGGTATCAGCAGAAGAATCCGTTTATCGCCAGGTGCTCCGCATTATCAGCAGGAGAATCCGTTTATCGCCAGGTGCGCGGCGGTATCAGCAGGAGAATCCAGTTATCGCCAGGTGCTCCGCATTATCAGCAGGAGAATCCAGTTATCGCCAGATCCCCCCGCATTATCACCAGAACCCCCCTTATCCCCCATTCCGCACCGTCACCACCCAAAAAAGCGGACAGCCATTGCTGTCCGCCTTTCCATAAAGCCTCATATGTTGCTACCCTTATCAGACTCGGGCTGGGCGTCTTTCTCTGCTTGTGTTTCTTCGTCACTCATCAGGCTGTTTGCTGATGTTTTGAATTCAGACAGGGTCTGCCCGAAGGCTTTTCCTATTTCCGGCAGCTTCTTCGGTCCGAAAATGATCAAGGAGATGATCAGGATGAGGATCAACCCCGGTATTCCTATATTCGTAAATCCCATGGCATTACCGCCCTCCTACATGTACTGCTGGCGCCTCACCATCAGGCAAGTCTCCGATTCTTCTTCTTCTCGGCTTCCTTATATTTTTTTGCAAGCTTGCTTTTCTGTTTAGCCTGGACGAGCTGTCCACCGCCACTTTCCCTGTACTGCAGAATACCTTCTGCTGCACGGTAGGCAAGCGCACCGACTGTTCCTGTCGGGTTGTAGCCGCCATTGTGGGCGAACGCGGAAGCACCGACGACGAAGACATTCTCATGGTCCCACATCTGCAGGTAGTTGTTGACTGCGGAAGTTTCCGGATCGTCACCCATGATGACTCCGCCGGTATTATGGGTGGTCTGGTATGGGACAATGTCATAGTGGTCCGGCATGGTCGCCTTCTCTACGATGTCCGCGCCCATTTCCTCCATGATTTCCGCCGCACGGTCGGATAAGTATTCATGCAGTTTGCGGTCCTGTTCGGTAAAGTCGTAATTCAGACGCAGGAGCGGATTCCCGTGTGCATCTTTATAGGTCGGATCCAGGTCCATATAATTGCTCCGATGTGGCATGGAAGCACCTTGCGCCCCGATGGAAAGCGACCGGTGATAATAGTGGAGCGATTGTTTCTTGAATTCCGATCCCCATCCAGGTGTTCCGTTCGGTACAGGGTTGTTGGCGATCGGACGGCGCCCGGTTTGGGTGATCGACATTACGCCACCATGGATGAATCCGAGATCGGAGTGGTCGAAATTGTCCCCGTTATAATCATCGACAGAGGCACCAAGCGCACCGGCGCCCATATACGTATTGAATTTCTCATCTTCAAAATAGCCGGTGGCCCCTGGCAGGATCTGATAGCAGTAGTTCTTCCCGATGACGCCTGTGCCGTCGTCCGGATTATAAGGTTTGCCTAGGCCGGATTGAAGCAGCAGTCTCGTATTGTTCATCACATAGCTGGTCATAACCACAATATCTGCCGGCTGGATGAACTCCTCACCGGACTTCAAGTCGACATACCGCACACCCGTCGCCTTCTGTCCGTCATGCATGATTTCCACGACATCCGCGTCCGTACGAAGCTCGAAGTTCCCGGTATCCAGTGCTGTCGGAATAACCGTCACATTCGGTGTAGACTTGGCACCGTACTCACAACCGAAACGCTCACAGAATCCGCAGTACTGGCAGGCATTGATCTGCTGGCCATCCGGATTTTCATAGTTCTCGGAAAGGTTACCGGAAGGCATCATGAACGGATGCAGTCCGAGGTTGCCTGCAGCCTCTTTGAATCTGTCGAGGATCGGCGTGCTTTTCATCGGCGGGGTCGGATATGGATTGCTCCGCGGCGGCCCCATCGGATTTTCCTCTCCACTGATGCCGGCTATCGCTTCAAACTGATAGAAATATGGCTCCATTTCTTCATACGTGATCCCCCAGTCTTGCAGGGTATAGTCTTTGCCCAGCTTATCCGCTCCATATTTTTGATCGGTCATGGTCTTGATCTGCAGGTCATATGGAAGAAAGCGCCATGTCTGGCCATTCCAGTGCACACCAGCACCACCGACCCCTTCACCCGGAAGGAAAGATCCCCACTGCCTGATAGGAAGTGCTCGCTCCTCCCTATGGTTACGGAAGGTCAAAGTTTCCCTGGAAGCATCCTGCATCAGCTCATACCTCAGTGCATAACGATACTCATCATGCACCATCTGAAAATCGGATGTATCCCTGTTTTCCCCACGCTCCAGGCCGACAACTTTCACTCCTGCTTTTCCCAGTTCTGCGGCGATGATACCGGCGGTCCAGCCGACACCGACCGTTACAACTTCCACTTTATCGAGTTCTTGTGCCATTATGATTCTCCTTTTCCGTTAGTCAGATTAAAAATTGGTATGGGATGTCAGAGCATCCGGAGCCATCTCTACAAAGTCCTCATCACCGATCTGCTCTACATAGCTCATTTGGCTGCCAGGAAATTCTTTCATCTTCCATCCTTCCATATCGGCATTTCCGCCGTACAATGGATCGGAATAGGCTCCTGCCAATGTCGCAGATTTCAATTCTTCAAAGAACGTAGAGGATGTAGCACCCTTCATAGCGACCGCATTATTTTCAAATTCGGTCAGGATCTCATCCTGCTGGTCCCCTTCCAGATCGACGAACGATGCATCGAACCGCTTGTTGCTCTCGTCATTCAGAGCACGAATTCCTACCATGAACAGCTCATGCCTCCGCAGCCTGGTCTGGTATCCCTGATAATCGGTACCAGGTGAGAATGGTCCTTGCATATACTCCCGGTCATTATGCCCGTAAGCACCGGCCAGCTGGTGATCGATGAAGTACGGCACACCCAGCGTAACGGCACCTGGACCATTGTCATCCTCCGGGAAAATCCGCTCTGTCGCCGCGCTGAGTGTATTGAAATCTTCCCGTCGTTTGAAATACATCAAGGCGCGGTTGTAATTATTCTGCTGTTCCGTCGTCTCCGGGGCGGTTTCCTGCTCGGTGTCGAGGAGATTCGTCCCCAGCAAGGACCCAAGGATTCCACCACCAATCGCTCCACCGGCTACATAACCTGTATTCTTGATAAATCTCCGCCGGGAAATTTTTTGTTCTTGTTCTTCTGCCATATGAATTCCTCCATTCCAATACAAAGATTCACCTTTTCAGGTAGTGCTGGATCCTCCATCAAAGGTCTCACCAGCCGGTTTTATCCAGTATTTATGTGTAGGGTATGCAATTCTTTGATAAAAAAACATATTTCTCCAATTTTTTTGCAGCATCTTCCAAAAACCGCCCGCTGAAAAACTTTGTGAAAGTTCATATTGGATATTTAGATATTAAAAAAAGGAACTTCCCTGAATGAGGAAGTTCCTGTTCATATTGGTATTCGCCCAGCATGTTATTCTATATCTAGTTTCCGGCAGCCCAACAATTTGGAATGAATAATCACTCCTTTATGAACTGGTGTAACTGCTAGACTAAACTTAACCATTTTCGCTTGATAGAATTGAACACTTTTTCACCATAATCCCTTCAATCCATGTAAAATTAACAAGAATGTTAATGACTGATATGGAGGGTGCTTGCCAATAATGTGTACCCAAGTGGCCCATCAAGATACTCCCGCACAACTTGAAGCTTAAGTGTTGAGCTATACTTAGCCATAATAAAACACCCCAAAGTTAGATTTTTGACTCTAACTTTGGGGTGCACTTCATGACAGAAGAGCTTTTACACTACAGTTTATTGCTTAGCAACGTTAGCTGCTTGTGGTCCACGGTTGCCTTCTTCGATATCGAAAGTAACTTGTTGACCTTCTTCTAAAGTCTTGAAACCTTCGCCTTGAATTGCTGAGAAGTGTACGAATACATCGTCTCCACCTTCAACTTCGATGAAACCGAAACCTTTGTCTGCGTTAAACCATTTTACTGTACCTGTGTTCAAAAAACATTCCTCCATTGTGCATAATACAAGTTTTTCTCTTTGGTTGTTGATATCTTTATTCATAATATACCCCGATTCACTCAAAAAAAACATTCCTCTTTTTAACAGAAGGACTTTTTGTTCAATTATTGCATCCTTATCTGTAAGACTCGATTTCGAGATAACCTTAGAGTCGTTGAGTAAATCCTTGCCCATCCGTTAGTGAAGCAATGGATGTACATTCCACTTCTCAACCAATATTTTCACAAACAATTCCATACTCATTTAATATCCACTTATCCAATTCGTCCTTAGCGGGAGTAGTAAACACCATAATTGCTATAAGGAAAATAATCGTGACCAATTCCTGCTATAAACAGTCTCTTTTTATTTTTCAAATGAGTCACACCTTCTTAATTCCCTATTTCCATAATCTCGCTTATGTATGATTGTACCGCTAACCTGTGTCGTTACTTCAATAAGCGAAGAACTGCCAAATAGACAATTCTTTGTTCTACTAACCGTTACTTTGAAAGTAAACCTACTCTTTATTAGTCTCCTTTAATTCTTCGCGTATCTTTTTTAATTCCTCGGTCTGCTCAAGGATATTATGGTTAACTTTTCTCATTGCATCATAGATTGCAAATAACCCAGCAAATAGTAGTACCAAAATCAGTGATTCCACTTCTTTCCCTTCTTTCTAAGCGACTTTTCTTATTAACAAAGAACATTCATCAAGATTAACACTGTGCCAAAAATAGAAGAACTTACTAATATCCATCCTGTTTGTAGATACACGAAAGCTACTGCTACACTAAAGTTCTTTATGCTGGCTATATTCTTAGCAATTTTTAAGTTGAACGGAACAAAATAGAGGGAAAATAGAAACCCTCCTGATAATGAAATACAGAAGTAAATAATTACAAAGTTAGAAGTAAAGTCTGCAACGAAACTCCCGATTATAAAAAATGGAACTCCAGCCCAAACAAAGAATGTTATAGCTAATAGCACCAATGCCATAACAACCAACATAAAGTTCCTTTTAAACACGTCTAAATAATTATGAAGATATAAGCTCAATACTACCACTCCTTGTTTCTTAAAGTATTGCACCCGTTTGTTTAAGTACATTCTTTCACAAACATAACCCATAATCTTCATTTGTTCCAGGAATGCTGCCCAGTTTGTTTTCACTAGCACTAAGTATAATCCACCAGAAATCAGTTTTCTCTGTTTTTAAGTTGGGTACGTTTTAGAATTGGAAATCCCCATCCTTCATTAACAGGACTTCCGTTCCACCTTCTTTAATGCCCACTACTTTCATATCTTCGGTACCAAAGGTCACATTGACTGACAAAAGTGAAGTATTCAGACCCGATGCCTTTAACTCTTCCTCAGATTGGTCAATGCCATTTTGGATATTGGAAGGAGATGCATTTCCGATTCCAATATGACTGGCCGTATTTTCATCAAACAAGGTATTGTAAAAAAGAGTATCTGCCTGAGCAAGAGGGGATTTATTAGAGACCAAGGCAATTTCACCTAGATAATGTGATCCTTCGTCTGTTTCGATAAGATTTTGTAACACTTGCTGTCCCTTTGCGGCATAATAGTCGGTAATCCGTCCATCTTTAAAAATTAGATAAAACTCATCGATGACACTTCCCCCATAGATAAGAGGTTTAGTACCTACCAATTTGCCATTCACCTTATTTTTATGGGGAGCAGTAAATATTTCCTCCGTAGGAATGTTCGGAAAGAAAGGTCTTCGATTTTTATCTGTGACACCTCCACCGATATAGAGGTGATTTTTAGGTAGACCAACTAATAAATCAGTTCCACGACTATTTGTAAAATGCAGGGCTTCAAATTGGCTCTCATTTAGGATCTTTTTTCGAGACTCGAAGGCTCTATTGTGATTCTCCCAATCTTTTATAGGGTATTTCCCATCTGCCCGAGATCCTTTTAAAATTAATTTCCATAATGATTGTAAAGCTTCTTCTTTACTTAGGTTGGGAAATACTTTCGTTGCCCATTCAACGCTCGGGACAGCTAGAAGACACCAGCGTATCTCGTGGGATCTAATTTTCGCATAATAATCCCTTAATTTGGTACGAGAAGCTTTTTGGAAACGACTTATCCTTTCTGTAGAAACCTCCTTAAAAGCATCTAAGTTTTCAGAAATAATATGGATGTAAGCAGCACCCGCATCGTCCCACTCTTTAAACCGGGCAGCCAGCCAATCAGGAAAGTGATCGATGACACTATCTGCTGCATTTAAGTAAAATTCTTTGGTAGACTGTTCATCTGTCCAATCTATAAATACATTTAAAGCTCCTGCCTCGTAGGCTACCGTTTGGATTAGACGTGCAAACGTAGCATTTTGTATATCACTATGAATAATCAATAATTGATTTTTTTGCAGATTTACACCAGCTCGTACAGCAAGTTCTGCATACTTTTTTAACTGTGCTTCACTTATGAAATCATATATTCCTTTAATCATTTAATATCTCCCCTGCGATGTTCTTGTATAATTTTACTACAGAACCCTGACCTACTTAACCTGCCCCGTTATCAACATGCAATAGGAGCTGCCAAATCGACAACTCCTTGTTTTCACTCTAGCCCCTGTTAATTTAAGTGTTAAGTTTCACAACCTTTCCGGTTTCTTCTACGAAATAATCTAATGATTTAATGAATTTGGAATGCATGTTAGAATGTACCATACTTGGAGGTGAAAATATGGAACTGTATATTATAGTAATAATATTTATTCTAATTGCGGTTGTGTTCAATTTCTCGGAAATAAAAAAGCAACAAAAAACTATTATTAGGCAAAATGATACAATAATCGCTTTATTAGAAGAGATAAAAAGTAGATAAGTTGATTGTTAATTTTTTCCATCACCAACTTAGAAATAAGATTTGTCATGTCCATCTAGAGAATAATCTTTTATTAATGTAATAATGTAACTATAAGTACACTTTTTCTCAAACTTCATAGAAACCTTAAAAATGTAATGTCATTTTTCTACTGGCGGTTTCCATTCCAAAATTCTCATAGAAAGCAATGGCTTTCTTGTTAAACTCCCACACATTTAAATCTAAAGATGCAGCATCTTTGTGTTTAGACCATTCCAAACAAGCTTCAAATAGAATTTTCCCTATTCCTTTTCTTTGGTAGCTTTTCTTTATACCAAAATCACTCATATAAGCAAATTTCCGTGGTGTCATAGAGCCAAAAGGTGGAGACTCGTTTAGTTCCATAACCGCAAAACCAACAATTTCTTCATTTATTTTAGCAATTAATATTTCGCTCTTTGGGTCTTCTAACAATTCGCGGAAATAGTTTACTGGCATAACTTGGTCCACCTTATTAAAAATGTGCGGTAAGGCCACCGAATGTTCATCTTGCCCTTCTTTAACTATCAAATTCACAGCGTAATGATCGCCAATTCTTGCCAAACCTATTGAAATATTCATTAATTGACCCTCCTATTTTTATAAACTTCTTTGTTAACCCGCCCCTTTAACACAATATGAGCTGGTACATCAAGAACTCTTTGTTCTACTCTTGTACCCATTAGTGGAAGAGTTTTATTTATTCATTTCTTCCCATTTACTCAAATACATACGTTCTGTTAAGTTTTTTGGATTATCCATTTTACAAATGAATTCTAAACTATTGCCATCAGGGTCATTGAAATGAATTTTGGCGTGTGCATAATCCTTGTGAGGCATCACAAAAGGATCGATTGGTTCAAAACCAAATGCCTCCCTAGGCTTATACCCTTTATCTTTAAGCCAACTAACTGAATTCTTTAATCCTTCTAAAGATACCTGAAACGCTATATGTCTTATCGAAGGATGGTATTCAAGTTCTACCTTGTCAGTTTTCCATAGTCCCAACCAACTTTTATCCTTTTCAATCCATAAAAATGCCAACCTATCCTCGATGGTATGGTCAAGTTTAAGCCCAAGACCACTATAAAACTCTATTGAATGTTTTAAATCACTTACTGGTAAATGTGCTTCATATAATCCTTGTATCATTTCAAAGACCTCCAATTTCTATTACACTTGTTAAATACTTCTACCACGATCGTTAAATAACTTCATGTACATGATAACATAATATTCAAAAAATATTCCTCTTAAAAAGAGACGATCATTTTGGTGATCGCCTTGTTTAACAATTGCACCTGTTACTTTAAGTACACCCCTTCAATTTCCCCAACCAGAATGCCTCTAAGTGATTTAAATAAATTCACCTAATACATAGCTCTATAGTAATTAAATGCTTCCAAACACCATTACTAGAATGAAAAAAGTTAAAACCAGCAGTAAAACGGTTACTTTTATAAATTTGATGTACCCCCCTGCAGTTTATCTTCTAATCCACTTGTAGCTTAAGCTTAAATGGAGGTATGTTCACTAACATTAGCCAAACAGGCAGTTTACTTCATTGAAGTTACAATCTCAATGAATTCATCTTTGGTAACCTCATCTTGTGGATTCTCATAGTTTTGCATCAATTGAATCATATGGGAAACGCCACTTTCTTCACGCCATAGGATAAAATGGATGTTTTCTCCTTCGTCCGTGTGATATGTGACTTCAGCACCGTTATCTAATTCTATTTTTTCGGTACTTTCCTTTTCATTACCAATTTCATCTCCCCCATTTGGATAGGTGTGTACCATCAAATTCCATTTACCCTCATCTCCAGAATATTGTGTTAAAGCCATAATGATCTCTCCTTCAGGTGGATTAGCTGTAACACGGAGGGACGGCTCTGAAGGAAACTTCGTTGGAACACGAAGGGCTTCTTTCGCCTCGTTAGGCAAATCATTAAGGTTAGTTACCGCTTCCTCTGATAAATGACTGGTTTTTTCTTCAAATGAAACCTCTGAAGAAGAATCTTTCCCATCACTGGTTTCGCTACCACACCCTGTTAAAACAAAAACAATAGCTAATGCCATTGCTATACCTATTTTTTTCATAAAAGAACCTCCTCTTTTTAACCATATCCATATTAAAAATATTCCTATAATCCTTTATCCGAAGCATAAATTAAGAAAGTTTCGACATATTTTATTAAACATTAATGTTCTGGGAAATACACTGATATTTCTCACAAGAAAAGACGACCATATTACTGATCGTCTTTTTTTACTACTTCATCTTTTAACTAAGTAGCGTGCCGCAAATACCTTTTAGTTCCCTTTTTAACCTTAAGAAAGAATAGAAGGGAAAGGAAAACATTAAGAATACCAATGGTTAATAGAACAATAGTAAAATAAGTACCTCCTGCTGTTGGGGAGTTTGAGGTTAGAACTCCTAACAATAAATACAATACACTTAAAATTAAGTGGGAGACGATCAATGATTTAGTGTTTTTTCTCAACAATAAGTAACTACTAATCATTAGAATATAAGAAAGGCTAATTACCATTAAAATAGGAAACGCAGGACTGAATTTTGCTGCATATATGAAATGGTCTAATTGAGATATATCAGTTTTATTTGTAATTTCACCGTTGAACATTCTTGAAAAATATGCAGAGTATTTCCATTCATATGAATCAAACCTTATAGCACTTCCCTCGTACCACGCAGCAAATGTTGAAAAAATCAACACCCCAAATGCCAATAGATATTGAATTACATATTTCATATATATTCCCTCCCACAGTTATCTTTCTCCTATCTCCATACTCTGATATACAAATTTTACCATATATTATTTTGTTACTTTAACCCTTTTCGCATCTTCTTAACAACAATACTTTTCTGCGGGAGTGCTCCCCTAAAGACTATCTTGTTAAACAAACCTCCCCTTAGCTTAAGTGAATTTGTTTACAAACTTTAATAAACATCATTTTAGATGATTAAGACTGGTCGTTGTTTTCTACTAGTTAATTTAGTAAATGGAACTGGTATCCATATAATCTAAGCTTTTTTTATTTCCGAAATTGTTGAATTTTGTCATTAAAACAGTTCTAATTAACTATATTTTTGAATAGTACGATTTGTTATGTTTGATAATAGTGACAATAATGAAACTATTTATTTTGGGAGGTACATATTATGAATAATGAATTTTTAATCTGTAGTATTGAAAATAAAGTGGCTACTGTGACGATTAGTCATTCACCTGGTAATAAATTAAATACACGAGTATATCAAGAAATTACCCAATTAATGGAGGAATTAGAAGCCGATGAAAACGTAAAAGCTATCGTCATTACCGGAGATGGGGAAGAAGCGTTTGTTGCTGGGGCAGATATCAATGAAATGGTAGATTTGGATACAGTCGGAATGATGGATTTAACACAAATAACCAGAACCTCCTATTCAAAAATTGAAAACCTTAACAAGCCAGTGATTGCGGCTATTAATGGAGAGGCACGTGGAGGAGGGTTTGAGCTGGCTTTATGTTGTGATTTGCGCATTGCCTCGGAAAATGCACAATTTGCTTTTCCCGAAATCAATTTAGGCGTTATACCAGGAGGCGGCGGTACACAGCGAATCCAAAAAGCTGTTGGACAAGGCATTGCGAAAGAATTATTGTATTTTGGCGAAACAATCGACGCCGAACGTGCTTATCAGTTACAAATTGTTAATAAAGTGGTGGACAAGGAAGAACTTTTATCCACAGCAATAGAATGGGCAGAAAAGCTAACGGAAAAAGCACCTGTAGCATTAAGAATGATGAAGTTGGCCGTAAATACAGGAGCAAATGTAGATCTAGAATCAGCTTTGACGATTGAAGCAACTAGCTATGATGGAGTCTTTGCAACACAAGATCGCAAAGAGGGTATGGCAGCACGTGTTGAAAACAGAAAGCCGAACTATGAAGGTAGATAAAGAAACAGTTACATTCTATCAGACACTTTTGTGGAATGGGGAATTCGAATAACTTCACCTAAAAAGGTGGAGTTCCGCACGCTAAGGTTTCGACCATTAGTTTATGTTCTTCAGATAGATAAGGGATGGGGTTATCTCCCCCTTTTCCCCACTTAGTTCAATGAATATTAGAATAGGGAATTTTTTGAATGGATCTTTAAAAGTTGAAAAGCTGTAACCCGTTAATGACATTTATGTATGGTTCGGTTGCTGAATCAATGATCAATCTGGATTATTCCACGAAACTGCCCCATTAACTCAATAAGTAACTGTCCTTGAAATACTAAAGCCCCCAATTGTTGAAAGAACTATGATTTTCCTTTAAAAGCAATTACTAAGAACGCTATACCGACTATTATAAATAACAACACAAAGATGTTATTAGAAAATGAAACATCTGGATTAGTCCGCCATGAACCCGTATTTATTTGTGCAAGCCAATATACATAAGAACTCAAACGTTCAAGTGTGTAGATTAACCCACTTGTCAAAATGGATAAAGAACCTAAAATTAAACTTGTATTTTTATTCATACAGTACAAACCTGGCCCGTTGAAATAATGGCGCTCCACTTGAAGTAATACAAAGCCTTTTAGGTCACGAATAAAGTGAAACAACTCGAATCTATGCCGAACTAAGTGGAAGGCTCCGCCAAGAGTTTCTAGAAAATATTTTTAGAATGAAGAAGAGCAACGTTTAGAGCTCCACGTTGCTCCCTTCATTATTGCAACCCTATTGTTGAAGAAGTTAAAAGCCGTTTTCTCTTGTTCTATAAACCATAAGTATTAAAAATATCAGGAAACGAAATGATTAGCAACCAGCCTATAATTACAGTTGCGAAAAAACAAGTCCAACCTATTATTTTTGTTCTTTTATCAATTTTCAGTTTTTCTCTCTAATGTACTAATGTAATTAATTACTAAAAACAAACAAATATAAGAGATAAATCCCATATACCAGTGTCCTAAAACAGATTTATCTCCCGAAAATAATACTACAACTAGTAAAATCACTCCAAGTGCTATTCTATTTATTATCGTTTTCATATAACCCCTCCTGATCTTTCAACGAATTTCCTTAGTCGATACAATTCAATGTTAATATTTATATTTCATTTGGTATCTTCAAATTCTTATTAAAGAAACCTGCCCCGTTGCTTCAATTATGGAGAAAAGGAATTTTTTGTTATTTAAGCATCGCACCCGTTAGTGGAATAACCTTATCCTGTTTTTAAATAATACAAAAATCAGAAAACCTAAATACCCACCTAATGTATTTAATATAATATCATCTACATCAAATACACCTAATTGAGTAACGTATTGCAATATTTCAATAGAAAAACTAAACAGCAATATTATAACTATTGTTAAAAATGTTTATGGCATTCTAAAAATGTAAGGTTTGGCAGCTAATATATGTAGTATCTGAGCATAAAAAAGT
>NZ_JBHRSA010000052.1:0-12332 GCF_042643145.1 Virgibacillus xinjiangensis | reverse complement strand
ATCAAATTGATGTCCGGCTTGGGTCAAAAAGATGGCATTACTGGGTCAATTCGATGGCTGTAAACACATACCGCCAGGTCACTTTGCCTTGTGACACAGCCAGTTTCATTGCATGCAAAACCAAGGGTTCACCCATGTCGTTGATCCAGCTCATGATGTCTTCAGCGATGAATGGGCTGATGACTCCGAAATTTTCCTGGTAGAAACGGACGGCATCAGCTGCTGGTTGGTTTTGTTTTGTTTGATCTTGTTTATGTATTTGTTTAAATAATGGGTCGGGACTGTGGTCGGAAGTGCGGTCGGCTTTGTGGTCGTGAGTGTGGTCCATAGTGTCGTCAACAGTGTGGACGAATGTTAATGTGTGGTCTGCACTGTGGTCAGGTTTAAGGGGGGCCGGAGGGGTTATTAGGAGGCTCTCCTGTTCTGCTGATGGATGGACAGGCTGGACTGTTCTCTCCTCATGGTAATCTGTCTCTTGGGAAATGATCTGATAGATGGCTGCGCGGTTGCTTCCCTGGCTCTGCCAGATGATATATCCTTTTTCCTGCAGTTCTGTGCGGGCGGTTTTGAAAGCGGTCGCTTTAAGTCCTGATTTTCCCTGCAGCATGCAAACAGCGACAGAGAATTTTTCCTTCCATCCGCTGAGGTTATTGAAATGCATGAGGGCATGCCATAGGGAAACAGCTGATCCAGAGAGTGGTTGGAAGACGATTTTGTTATAGAAGGCATTGATTTCTTTTATGTAGTTCATGTTCCTGCTCCTTGTCTATATGTTTTTAAGGTGGTGTGCCCGGAAAACGGACACACCTGTAATTTTATATCAGTTCATCATTTCTTCTTTCAGCAACTGGCGGAATTCCTCGGTGCGCAGCTTTTTCCATACTTGTTTCCCCCAGCTTTTGACTGCTTCCTGGGTGGTATTTTCCTGTATGGCGATTTCTTTGATTGGCATGTTGTCGATGATGAAATAGTACACCCATTTCCATTGATTCTGGGTCAGTCGGGATTTGAGTTGTATCCATAAGGAGGGTTTGTCCCAAAGCAATTCAGTGAATGCAGAAGGGGTTTCCGGAGATTCATCAGGGGGGAGGGAGAGTTCATCAGCTAGATAGTTGGCTTTTTCTTCTTGGATGTAGCTTTCCAGTTTCTCTTGTTCCCGGATGTCTTTGCGGAGTCGGTCGATGAGGCGGTTTCGGATCATGTAGTTGAAATAGGTGGCCATTGGTCCCTTATCTGGCTCATAGCGTTCATAAGCATTCCACATGGCACAAAGGCCTTCCTGGAAATATTCCTTGTGTGGGTCGATGATGTTGAGTTTGCTGATTTGGTAGTGGATTCGTCGTTGGTTCTGTTGGTAGATTTCTTCGAACGAGGGTTTCTGATAGGTCATGGGATAGCTCCTTTTGAGGTGTGATGAAGGAGTAAGAGGAAATTTATGTGCGATCCTTTTCAAGCATTTCCTTTATGTCGATAGAGGGAAGGTCCAAGGCTTGAACTACTTTTGCTATTGTTGACCACCGGGGATCTTTTTTTCCGTTTTCCAGTTTACTGATATACTTTTCATCCATGTTTGTTTCATCTGCTAGTCTTTCTTGGGTCCACTTGCGGTCGAGCCGTTTTCTTTTTATATACTTACCGAATTCTCTACTAGTTAGATTGGTCACCTTCCCACCTCCTTCTCACAGATAATTATCCTTAAAGGAAAGGGAATGGAGAACGTCCTATAGGGCACCTTTTGAAAAAAGTTGAAAATTAATTAATAAAGAAGAGGGTTAAATGAAAAAAAAGCGTGTCTCCGTATATATTGCGGAGAGCACGCTATAGACTGTGGTGTGTTTTTTAAGTTTGTTTAGGAAAATTTAATTTATGTCCTTATCTATTATGAACTTGCTTGATGTCGGCATTGAATTCCTCGTGTTTGTTGTTGCTAATAGATCTCATTCTGTCAGGAAGTTCATGGATTGATTCGATCAACAGATTGAGCTTCCCTTCAATTCGGTGTAATAGATAGAATGTCACCGCTATCGGGAAGCCCACTTCTGCGATGAAAGGAATGAAGGTTTCCATGATGAGGTGCCTCCTTTACTTTGGAATAGGAAAGTGCTGAGCCAGAGTGGATTATAAAATAGTGGGGTTCTATATATCGATACTCTACTGATCTGATTTAATCTGAGTGACTCCTCTCGCATTCGTCTTCCCTAAAGCAAGTCAGCGGACGGTGCCAAGAGCACGGTCCGCTGGGTCAGTGGTCATTATTCTAAGCCGAGGTCAATGTCGGAGGTGTTGCGCTCGACGATACGGGCGCTGTGCTTTTCGACGAGGTCGCCGCCTGAGGAGATGAAGGCATTTTGGGTGATGATTTCATCCATGGCTGCGTTGATGGCTGCGGGGTCGGCGGGTTCCACCGGGGTGTCCAGGGAATAGGTGACGATTTTCCCCATCGCATTTTTAAATTTCAATTCCAGCTTTTTCATTTAAATTCCTCCTTTCCATCTTATCCATTAATCGTTGTTATTCCGACAATAATGAGGTGTCGCGGATCTCCATCAGGTAGAGCGGCAGCTGCTGCAGGCCGACCAGTGCATTGGCGATAGGGTAGAGCTGCTCTGGTGTTGTACCGATTTTGACGTTGGTGAAGCTTTTTGTGCGATAGATGTCTTTTCCTGTTTCCAGGTCTGTGCCTTCCCTCAGGATGAGGCGGAGCGTGGAATCAATTTTGATTGCTTGTGCCATGTTGTATCCCCCCTTTCACCTCTATAATCGATTGGGCTTTGGCAGAGGGGGCATATTTTAACAATTTAGTAGGGTTTGGTATGGGAGATTTTATTCGTATCGCTCCAATTACCATCCTAATATATTCATCTGGCTTCACCACTAGTATGGAAATGTTTAGTTATTTTTTCACTATGTATAAAACCTATTTGCTATTGAGTAAAAACGGTTTTTTTTTGTAAAAACCTAATTCTAAATCTCTTGTTTAGCGAATATGCTTTATCTGATATAATATTGTGATGGTTATACCATGCAATTAAGTTAAAATATAAAATTGTAGGTGGTAAAAAATGCAATCAATAGTGCCCAGTTTAAAAAATGATAGCTATACATATCAACAAATAATTAACGAAATTGATAGTGGATATATAAAATTACCATTGTTTCAGAGGGAATATGTATGGACAGTTAAGGAAGCGGCAAAACTTTTGGATTCTATAATAAAAGGGTATCCGATTGGGAGTTTTGTTTTTTGGGAGACAGATGAATACCTAGGATCTATACGAAATATTGGTGGTATTGATTTACCTACAGACAATAGAGGTAAAACAAACTACGTATTAGATGGGCAACAAAGGATAACGAGTTTTTACGCAAGTCTTAAGGGTGCTAAAGTAAAAAAGGGTAACACTACAGAAGATTTCTCCATGTTATATATTGACCTTACAAAAGATGAAGAATCAGAGGATTTAGTTATTACAGATCATGAAGGATTAAGAGAATATGAGTTCATATCATTAATGGATTTAATGGACAGTAAAGCTAATGCTCAATTTTTGCGTTCCTGCCCTGAAGAGATATTTAATAAGGTTAATAGTTACAAAGAAAAGATTATGCAATATCCATTCTCAATAATAGTTATCTCTCACGTGACTTTATATACTGCGACGGACATCTTTGCAAGAATCAATAATTCAGGTAAATCACTCAGTATAGAGGAGATCATGAGGGCGAGAACATATAGTGCAGAAAGAGATTTTGATTTATTTAAACAGTTTGATAAAGTTCAAAGAAATCTAGACTCTGTAGGATATGGTACTGTAAAACTAAAATCTATCCTACAATTGATTGCTATTATACTTCGTAGAAGCTGTACAGGGAAAACAATTCTATCACTTGAGAGAGACGCTTTTATAGATGTTTGGGGTAAAGCAATAGACGCTTTAGAATATGCTATTGATTATCTGAGACGGAAGAATAATATAAAAGTATCTAAACTATTACCAAATCCAACAATTTTGATCTCATACTCATACTTTTTCTATTTAAATAATTCTCCAAGACCGAATGAAAGCCAAAGCAATTACCTTGAAGACTTTTTTTGGAGAGTATCTTTGACAGAAAGGTACTCAAATGCTTCTGATGCAAAAATTAATCAAGATATCAAACAAATAATAGAAATATCCAATAATAGAAAGCCAAATTATGTAGGATATGAACCACTTGATTTATCAGTAGACGGTTTAATCGCTAGAGGTCATTTCAATTCAAATAGAGGATTCGTAAAAGCGATACTATGTCTGTACAGTTCTTTTTTACCTAGAGCGTTTGATGATGATTCAATTGTTACATTAGACAATGACTGGTTAAAAATAGCTACAAGCAAAAATTACCATCATTTCTTCCCAAAAAGTTATATGAAGGGGAAAGCAGACGAATTTAAGTATGATAATGTCTTTAATATTACCTTGGTAGATGAATTTTTAAATAAATCCCGGATTGGTTCCAAGCCCCCAAGTGAGTATATGGATAAATTTAGGGGTGAGAACAGCAAGTTAGAGGATACAATGAAAAGTCATTTGATAGATGTAAATACAGACGGAATCTTTGAGAACGACTTTGATAAGTTTATCACTAACCGTACAAAGCGTGTGATTGGGGAATTAAAGAAGCGTATTATTTAGAGTGATTAGGCACTAGTACACGGGAGCTAACAGGTATAGTCAGCACGGTTTATAGGTTCAGGAGAAAAGAGTGTCTTCGCCATGATAGATTGGTGAAAACACTCTTTTCTAATATTATTCAAAGCTGCAATCATTTTTCCGTTACGCCTTCACAACATACTTCTCCCCGAGCAGTTCCTTTTCTTCAAATGTGCCTGGGGCTAATTCATTTTCAACAAATGATGGAAGGTCGGATGGATTCACATCATACATGACCTCGATTTCTTTGGCGAAAAGCAGCTTTTCCTGTTCGAGGAGCTTGGAAAGGCTGGGCAGCTGCCCCGCTTTCGGTTCCTCGCCATTCAAAACTTGAGACAGTGCGGAAACATAGTAATTCAGGGAGCGGCTGCCGACAACTTTTACCCCTGTGTTTTCTTCATTCACCATGACAATGGTAGGGAAGCCTCTTGCACCTAGCTTTCCGGCGAGTGAGAAGTCTTCGTGCAATAGCTGCTCTCCGGTTTGTTCTTCAGACTCATGGACGATTGCCTCGCCATCCAGGCCCAGCCCGTTTACAATATCGATCATGACCTGTCTTTCTCCGATGTTTTGATTGAATGCGAACAGCGTTTCCCTGGCACGGCGGATATATTCAAAGGCCAGTTCGTCATCATGCCTTTGCTGAATGACTTTGAATACACGGGAAGGCGGGAAGGAGGATTGGACGGGATTTTCAACCATCAAGGAGCCATCAATGGGCATACGCGTTTGTTCCCCGACCTCTCTCCAGTGTCCGGCGACATCCGCTGGTCCGTAGATTCCGTTGGCAGGGTCGACCGGTTCGAATCCCCATTTTTCCAACAGTCCACCCATTACGGTCTGGAAGTTGAAGTAATGTCCATATTGCTCTTTGAAGCGGCGAAGGGTGGGCTCAAGCGCCCAGCAATGGGAGCAGATCGGGTCTGTCACATAATAGAGGTCTACTTTTTTCTTGGGATTCAAATCGATCATCTCCATCACCGCATCATCTGCTGTACCACATACACCGGTTTCCATGTCACAAATCAAAAAATTATTGTTCATGTAATTCCCCTCTTTCTTCTAGAGTCAGAAAAGCAATATTTTGTTCTAGAAATCTGATTGTTTATACTTCTATATTAGTCCATAATGAATAGCAGAAACACCAATAGTTCATCGGTTCTGTCGTTTATACAACAGATCGGAGAATTTGTTGGAAAACCAGGAGGGACTGTACGTGAGTGAATCTAAGACGGATCCCCGTATTCTTCGTACGCGAAGGTTGATCATGGACGCTTTCATTGAACTTTCGGGAAAGAAGGAGTTCAAGGATATAACCATCAAAGACATCACCACAGCAGCGATGATCAACCGTGCCACATTCTATTATCATTTTGACAACATCTATGATTTGCTTGAAAAGGTGTTATCCGAAGTCCTGCTGATCAATTTGGAAGGCAGCATCTACGAAAATAGTGTCCTCAATGAAGAAACATTCATCCGTCTCTTCAAAGCGATCACGGATTTTCAGTTATCCTTATCGAACCGTTGCCATCGAGGATATGATGACATCATCGCCCGCATCATCCGCGACCAGTTGCAAGTCATCTTCCATAAATTGCTGGTCCATCAACATGGTGAAGGTACGGATCAGGAGCTGAGAACCACTGCGGTCATGTTGAGTTGGGGCCTGTATGGGGCTTCCGTGGAATGGAGGAGCAGCAACGGACACGTACCTCCTGAGGAATATATCAAAGGGGTCGTACCGCTTCTGATAAATGGGATTAGTTAGAGGAAAAATTTACGTGGCTAATTATACTCATTACTTAATGGTCTGTTTGAGACAATCTACCTAAATTGAGCGAAGAGTATTATATTAATCTTTGAAGTAAGGATGGTAGGTGAAAATTTATGTTGATTAATGCGATAATTTCTTACCTAACTAATATAAAAGAATTAAAAATTATTTCTCAACAAGAAACAAACCGAATCACTGATGTAGATACAGAATCTTTTTTTATAGAAACAAAAGACTCAATAGCTAAATATCATAATGGTGAGTCTGATAACCCACGGATAAAAGTAGCAGTAGAATCTGTTAAATTAGAAATAGAACGGTTATTAGAGAGTAGGCAACTCAAACGAGGAGATGTTGCTAGTCATCAAGGGAGATCAACATTTATTTGTTCATTAATAGCCCAACTTCCCTTTGTTAGGGCAAGTTATGAAAATGAGAGTATCATTATTAGGTTAAGAGAATTTCAAACAGATGAGCTTCCTTCAGAGCAATATCAGAAAGTCATTAAATTTCTAGAAGAAATAATAGATGAGAAATATGAACCAGCGACACTTAGTAGCCAAATTCAGGGGAATTTATACCGTGTGAAATCTAGAGGGAGACAAGATTTAAGAATGCTTGGGTTCCTTGATGGAAATCATACAAAAAACATAGAAAAGATTGAAGGCTATATATCAAACGAAGATAAATCTGAATTCATGAAAAGAATAGTACAAAAGCTGCCATATTTTAAGGTAGTAATAGAATTATTAAAAGGTTTAACTGACTATACAAAAAGGGAAAAACAGCAAATTCTATCAGAACTTGCAATGTACATTGTTCGTAATTCAATACAAGGGAACTTAATGAAAGAATCTGTTTCAAAAGAGAGAACACATAATTTACTTATCTATTTAGAGGAAGTTGGGTTAATTGATGAGGAGTGGAATTTAATGATGGATGGTCAAATTAGGACAAAGTTATTAAGAGTAATGAATGAATACCTTCCTGAGAAAAATACTCAATTTAAAGCAAATGAATTAGGAAGTTTTGTCAGAAATGACCTGGTTGAATCATTTAAAAACTTATCTATTATAGACAATGATAAATACATCATAAAAGCTTCTGTAGGACAAGGGAACTGGGCTCAAGTGCCATGGTTAGCAATTATGCATAAAGATATTACTACAACCACACAAGAGGGCTATTATATTGTATACCTATTCAGTGAAGATATGGAACGGCTTTATTTAACTTTAGCTCAAGGAGTAACAAACAATTCAAAAGAACAGATAGAATATATTAACCAAGACATTAGGAGGAAAGTTATAGTACATCCTAATACATATACAGATAACGCTCTTGATTTAGGCATTAGTAATAAAGCAATAGGATATCGGAATTCAACTGCTCTTTATATACCATATGAAAAAGATAGATTACCTAGTGAAGAGCAGTTACAAGAAGATCTATCAGTAATGCTCAACTATTATGAGGAATATATTAATAAGTCAGGACAAACTGTCAATGAACCGGCAAGTGAAATGGTAAGTGAATCAGATGAGAGCATCATTGACCATATCTATTCTTTTATTGAGTCAAAAGGATTTTATTATAAAAAAGACGAAGTCAAAAATTTGTTTCTATCCTTAAGAACGAAACCTTTTGTTATCTTGTCAGGGATTTCAGGGACAGGGAAAACCAAAATAATAGAATTGTTTGCCGAAAGTCTTGGAGCCACTGAAGAAAATGGGCAATTTAAGTTAGTGCCTGTAAGGCCAGACTGGAGTGATGGTTCTGACATACTTGGGTATGTGGATATAAAAGGGGATTTTCAGGCTGGACCCTTAACAACATTCATTCAAAGAGCTCAGAACGATAAAGCTAAGCCTTACTTTGTTGTGTTAGATGAAATGAATCTTGCGCGAGTAGAATACTATTTCAGTGACTTCTTAAGTGTTATTGAAAGTAGGAAATGGAAAGACGGAGAGATTACAACATCTTCTTTATTACAACAAGGTCAATTAGATAATAAATTAACCATTCCCCCTAATTTATATGTTATCGGTACGGTTAATATGGATGAAACTACTCACCCATTTAGCAAGAAAGTATTAGATCGTGCAAACATGATTGAGTTCAATGAAGTATTACTGGACCATTTTAACTTTTCTAGTACTAAAGAACCGAGTCCAAAACTAATACCAAATGAACGCATCCAATCTAAGTATCTTCATTTAAAGGATGCATATGATCAACACCAGCAAATCATACATGATGTAACGGAGCGGCTTGTAGAGTTAAATAAGCTGCTTATACCAATTCATGCGCATATAGGATATAGGGTTCGTGATGAGATCTGTTTTTATTTAATATATAGTAGATATTTAATGGGTTTTGAGAATGCTTTTGATTATCAGCTTCACCAGAAAATATTACCGAGAATCACGGCAAGTGAACCAAGGGCTTTTAATGTATTAGAATCTATCTATAAATACTGTACTAATCACCAATTTGAAGAGGAAGAGCCAGAAAACCAAGAAGAAATTATTAATAATGCTAAGTATCCGAAATCTGCGAAGAAAGTATATGAAATGTTAAGAAGGGGGCAGATTGATGGCTTCACTTCTTTCTGGGGCGGTTAATGAAGATACGGAATTAGTAAAAATAGAAACTTCCGATTTTCACCTATATATAAAGGGAAAACCTTATCACGATAAATATGAGGGATTACAAAATTATAAGATGATCGAAATGGACCAAACGATGGAGTTCTCCGCAACGGGAGAAGGCGTTCAATCGGTATTAGTTTATGACCTACAAGAAGAAAAACTTACAAGTAAATCGGCTGTAGCTCCTATATTTTTTGAAAACCGTGTATACCAATTAGTAATTACTCCCAAAAGTGATAAAAGGTTATCTTTTTATCATGAGCACCCTGCTTTACGAAAGGCAATTTCACGTGTTGGTACATACCCTCATCAGGTGTTGATGGGAAATCTTCAATTTCAAAATGAAGTAGGATATTCTGTATTTGAGATTCATGACGAGAATAGAAATACTTTATTACAAGTTACGATGGAGATTTTTCCGATAAAGTTAAATTATAAAGAGGATTATAAAAAGCTATTGGATGAAGTTAATGATGAAGTGTATAATCTAGCATACCATTTTATAAAAAAAACATATTTAGGTGCAACGACTTCGATTACTTCTAAACCTACATGGTCAGAGTTCTATCGTATATTTAATAATCATTTCACCCGTTTGATGAAGTCCATTAATATTATTGAGAGACAACCCCATTACCAATTAAATAAGACGTATAAGAAGGTGAGGGGAGACCAGCTAAAAAAGATGAATGCAGCTGGCCGTAATTATCTAAGAAAGAGGCCACAACTCTTCAGAAAGGTATCAGAAGGTTTACCAGTAAACGGGCAAAACATGATGCCAGAACATGGTCTTAACGTAAAAAAAGAACTATCTTATAATACTTTAGAAAACCAATTTATCAAATATATTATGAAACGGTTAGAAAATCAGCTAGAAGGGCTGCTAAATGCTATTGAATTATCGAGGCACCCATATAAAAAAGATAGTGATACGAAGTTACTCGAGAAAATTAGCAAGATGAAGATAAAGCTTGAAGGGAAAAGGAGGGCGCCTTTCTGGAGGCAAGTGGGGGAACTTGATCGTTCTGTTATGAGCCTGGTCATGCAAATGGCGCCGGGATACAGGGATGTTTATAAAATTTATTTAACCGTATCCCGCGGACTTGTTCTTCACGGACAGTTATATAAAATGTCTGTAAAAGATGTTGCTACATTATATGAGTATTGGACATTTATCAAATTAGGCCAAATATTAGCAGCGAAGTATCCTATGATAAGTCATGATATTATTAAGGTTAAGCGCGGTGGTTTATTTGTCCAATTGGATGAAACCTCGTCTGCTAAAAGGGTATTTAAACATCCAGTTACAAATGAGAAGATTACTTTACATTTTCAAAGAGCTAATCGTGGTTTACCAACTGTTTCACAGAAGCCAGACTCTATACTAAGCATAGAAAAAAACGGTAAAGATTATACTTACCAGTATATATTTGACGCAAAATACCGTTTAGATTTTGCTGCGGCCGGTACTTACTATAGGCGCCATTATAGACATCCCGGTCCATTAGAGGAAGATATTAATACGATGCACCGCTATAGGGATGCACTCGTAACAAATGAAAGTGGAAGTTATGAAAGATATTCTTTTGGAGCGTATGTATTATTTCCCTGGTTTGATGAGAAAAGTTTTGAAGAGCATGACTTCTATAAGAGTATTGACCAGGTTAATATCGGTGGATTGCCTTTCTTGCCTAAAAGTACACGCTTAGTAGAGCAATTTATCGAAAGGCTAATTGAAAAAAGTCCCGAGGAACTTCAAAAAGAGGGGATTCTTCCAAAGGGAACCTTGGGTTCTTGGACATCCTCCTTGGACGAGAAGGTTATAATAGGAAAAGTAGAAAGCGAAGATATTTACCAGGATAGTATGAAAAATAAGAGGTTTATCATAGACAGAGAATATTTAAACCCTGGGTGGCAGGAAGCAAAGTATGTTGGATTGTACCTTCCTAAAAAAACGTTTGGAGATCGTACAGGTGTTTCTTTAATAGGTGAAATTGAAAAAATAAATGTGAGTACCGCAGATGAGTTAGATATAGTAAGTAAAAAGGGAAAGTATGTTGTGTTCGAAGTTAAGGTATGGAGTTCTCTTTCAAAGACAATTAAACCAGTTAATTACGGGATCATACATTATATGATAACTACCTTAAATAATGTAAAAGAAGCAAAGGAACTTCCTGAACTTTATATGAAATCAAGAGAAGAGTTACAAATCTGGAAAATGTTAAGGAGAATCTCTGATCAAGCACGTCTCCAACTAGATAATGCAAGTGTTGACTTCGCTGAAAGGGTATCCCGATTTGAAATGCAAGGATTAGTAGTTAGTGTGGATGAGACAGAAGAGAAGATAGTAATTACTAAGGGCAAAACTGAAACAACAGTTTCGTTGAATTTGTTAAAGAACCAGCCTTTTAAAATGTTTCGACTCGTAAGTGAACTATTTACAAGATGAATAGTAGTTTCTAGGTTAATCTTTAACTAGTAGAAAAGTAGGGCATAGCCCAGTACTGCGGGGACAGGAGTTAAGGGCATGTATTATGTAACTACTAGAGTAATTCACCTTATTGGAGGGCCAGATAATGAAAAACAATACAGGCTACATCCTGTTGATCATATTTTTGGCAGGGATTGCAGCACTGCTCGATATCAAATTCAAAGGCATGTTCTACCGCCAATTGCCAGCTGGTGTACAGGAGCGTCTGGATCAATGGAGTGAGCAGGCGATTCGGCAGGCAGTGAAGGAACAGCAATAGCAGAAGGATCCGGAAAAAAACTAAAAGGCATGAGCCCGGTATGATACCGGACTCATGCCAACAAGTTGCCTGTTTTTGAGACCACTTCCTATCACGGGTGGTCTTCATTTATGTTTGTGGACGTTTCCTTTTGAAAACAGTGAGAAACAAAAAGTAAATAAGAAGGCCGGTGACAAAGGCAGCCAAGGCCCCGAACCCTGTTCCTTCCGACACAAAATGATTTCCCTCTACTTGGATATTGAACAGTTCTTGCCCGAAAATTTCCGGTTTGGAAGTCACTTGGTTAGAATCACGTATTAGGAAAAACAAGGGCAGGATGGTGTACCAACGTACAAAAACAAAAAAGACATACCACTGGATAGGTATTTAAAGAATGTTTGCATAATACTACACTGTTTATGGCATTCTAAAAATGTAAGGTTTGGCAGCTAATATATGTAGTATCTGAGCATAAAAAAGT